>CATPBN010000353.1 GCA_955652635.1 uncultured Gemmatimonadaceae bacterium | reverse complement strand
ATCCGGGCGCCGCGCGGCACAAGCACTTCGTGCAAAGGATGGCACCAGGAAGCCGCACTCCAGCTCTTGATGAACAACCTCGATCCGGATGTGGCAGAGCGTCCCGAGGATCTGGTCGTCTACGGCGGGACGGGAAAGGCGGCGCGCAACTGGGAATGCTACGACGCCATCGTCCGCGAGCTCAAGTCACTCGGCAACGACGAAACGCTACTGGTGCAGAGCGGAAAACCGGTCGGCGTGTTTCGGACGCATGTGAGCGCACCGCGGGTTCTGATCGCGAACAGCAATCTCGTGGGGCGCTGGGCGACGTGGGAGCACTTTCGAGAGCTCGAGCGCAAAGGACTCATGATGTACGGACAGATGACCGCTGGCTCGTGGATTTATATCGGCTCGCAGGGAATCGTGCAGGGCACGTATGAAACGCTTGGATCGGTAGCGCGTCGCCACTTCGCCGGGACCTTGAGCGGACGGTTCGTTCTCTCGGCGGGGCTCGGCGGCATGGGTGGAGCACAGCCACTCGCCGCGACGATGCAGGGCGCGGCGGCGCTAATCGTCGAAGTGGATGAGTCGCGCATAGAGAAGCGACTCAAGACCGGGTACCTGGACCGCAAGGCGCGCGACCTGGACGACGCCCTCGATCTCATCGCCAAGGCCATTCACGCGAGGGAAGCGATCTCGATTGGCCTGCTCGGCAATGCAGCGGATGTGCTGCCAGCGCTGGTCGCTCGTGGTGTTCATCCTGATGTTGTCACCGATCAAACCAGCGCGCACGACATGCTGAACGGCTACGTGCCGGCGGGAATGCCGCTGGAGAAAGCGCTCCAGCTGCGCGAGAAAGACCCGGACGAGTACGTGCGTCGCTCGACGGAATCGGCCGTGAAACACGTCACGGCGATGCTGGAGCTTCAGCAGCGTGGCGCCGTCACCTTCGATTACGGCAACAACATCCGCACCGTCGCATACGATGCCGGATTGACGAACGCGTTCGACATCCCCGGATTCGTGCCGGAGTACATCAGGCCGCTGTTCTGCGAAGGGAAGGGACCCTTTCGATGGGTTGCGCTCTCCGGTGATCCAAAGGACATCAAGCGCACCGACGACCTCGCGCTCGAGCTGTTCCCGAACGACGAGCACCTTCGCCGCTGGATCTCCCTCGCGCAGGAGAAAATAAAATTTCAGGGACTTCCGGCGCGGATCTGCTGGCTCGGGCAGACCGATCGCGCGAAGTTCGGCCTGGCGATCAACGACCTCGTGGCCTCGCACGAGATATCGGCGCCGATCGCGATCGGCCGAGACCACCTAGACACCGGGAGCGTAGCGTCGCCGTTCCGCGAGACCGAGGGAATGCGCGACGGGACCGATGCTGTTGCCGACTGGCCGATCTTGAACGCGATGCTCAACGTGGCGAGCGGCGCGTCGTGGGTTTCGTTCCATCACGGCGGCGGCGTTGGGATCGGCAACTCGCTTCACGCCGGCCAGGTGATCGTCGCCGACGGAACGAGCGAGATGCGCATCCGGCTCGAGCGGGTGCTCACCAACGATCCTGGTACGGGAGTCGCTCGGCACGCCGATGCGGGATACGAAGAGGCGCTCAAGACTGCGCACCAGCACGGATTGCATCTGCCGATGAGCGGCTGACGTGCTGACGCGGGAATTCAAGCCGTGGCACGTTCCGGTATTCCTCGCCAAGTACGCGTATCTGACGGCAACGCGCCGGCCGGTACTCGTGCATTTCGAAGTCACGATGCGCTGCAACGCGCGCTGCGGATTCTGCGACTACTGGAAAACGGATCCGTCGGCAAAGGCGACCGAGCTCACCAGCTTTGCCGACGCGGCGCGCTTCTTCAATCCGATGGTAATCACGTTCACCGGTGGCGAGCCGACGTTGCGGCGTGACCTCGAGGACATTGTCTCCGCCGTCAACAAGGCGGTCAGACTCAAATACATGACCCTCATTACCCACGGCGGCATGTTGTCGCCGGAACGCGGACGCTCGCTGTGGAAATCGGGGATCAACCAGTTCAACATCTCGCTCGATTATCTCGACGAGCGACACGACAGGGCGCGCGGGATTCCAGGGCTGAGCGCGAAGATCATGGGGACCATTCCCAGCATGCGAGAGATGGGGATCACGGGGATTCGATTCAACACCGTGATCAAGCGGGACAATCTCGATCAGCTCGTCCCGATCGTGGCTCGCGCCCGCGAGCTGGGATGCGGCGTCAACTTCAGCTGCTACACCGACGCCAAGAATGGGAACACCGAAGGCGTCATCGGGCGGGAGCAGACGCGGCAGCTCGAAGAAACGATTCAGGAGCTACTGGCCTTCAAGAACAAAACGCGCGGGGTGATAACGAACTCCGATTATTACCTGGAGCAGATTCCCCGGTACGTGCGTGGTGAGATCAAGGAGCCGTGCCGCTCGGGCATGCGGACCATTCACGTCGATCCCATGGGCCGTGTGAAACGCTGCCCCGATTTTCCGACCGATTTCCACTGGACGGAATTCCGGAAATACGAGCCGATCGATTGCAATGCGTGCTACTACGCATGCAGGGGGGAGGCGCAGGCTCCTCTTCGATTTTCGCGCGTCCGCGATGTCATGGCATCGCCTAAGGCAACTGCAACTGGTGGCTATCGGCCGGGGGCGGTCGGCGGGCCGGCTGTTGGCTACGGCTTTAGTGACCAACAGATCTGGTGAACACGTTTTGAAAGACCTCCTCTTCATCAACGCGGCGCAGGTCGTTACCTGTGCGGGGCCGGATCGCGCGCGAAAAGGAAGCGAGATGCGCGAGGCGGGGATTCTCAGGAATGCGGCGGTCGCGGTGAGCGGCGGGCGCATCGCTGCGATTGGCGGCGCGCGCGATCTGCAGAGCGCGTACTCCACCGCGGAGATAATCGATTGTCGGGGAGGCGTCCTCACTCCCGGGCTCGTCGATTCCCACACCCACGCCGTGTTCGGCAAGCCGAGGTTCGAGGAACAGGAGCTGCGCGCGGAGGGGCACGACTACATGGAGATCGCCGCGCGCGGTGGCGGCATTCACTCCTCGGTCCGCGATTTTCGGGAGCGTGGCGAGGACGAGCTGTACGATCTCACTGTTCCGCGCCTCGGCGCTCTCGCGTCCTACGGAGCGACGACCGTGGAGATCAAGAGTGGATACGGACTTTCAGTTGACGATGAGCTCAAGGCGCTCCGCGTCATCGGTCGCCTTACCGCCACGATGCCGCTGCGAATTGTCGCCACCTGGCTCGGCGCGCACGAGATTCCGCACGAGTACCGCTCGCGCGATTCGCGCCGCGCGGAGTATCTCGACATGCTGGTCGTCAAGCTCCTTCCCAAGGTCAGAGAGCAGGGAATTGCGCGCTTCGCCGACGTCTTCTGCGAGCCCGGTGTCTTCACCACCGAAGAGACGCGAAGAATTCTGGAAGCGTCGCGCAAGGCCGGACTCGGCCTCAAGATCCACGCGGATGAGCTGGAGCCCTGCGGCGGCGCGGAGTTGGCTGCTTCGCTGGGCGCGGTCTCGGCGGATCATCTCGCTGCCATTTCCAAAGCGGGAATCGCGGCTCTGGCCAACTCAGCCACTGTGGCGACGCTCCTTCCCGGCACAATGCTTTTCCTCGGCAGACCGAAACAGGCACCGGCGCGGGCACTTATCGAGGCCGGCGCCGCGGTTGCGCTCGCGACCGATTTCAACCCCGGAACCTCTCCCACCGTTAACTTTCCTCTGGTGTTGACGCTTGGTGTCAGCCTGTTACAAATGAGCGTTGCCGAGGTGTTGATAGCCGCGACGGTCAACGGAGCTGCGGCGCTGGGGCTGGCAGGGGAAACCGGGCAGATCGCGCCCGGCTTCGCCGCCGATCTCGCGCTGTTCCAGATCAGCGATGTGCGGGAGTTGCCATACTGGTATGGTGCCCGTCTTTGTGT
>CATPBN010000352.1 GCA_955652635.1 uncultured Gemmatimonadaceae bacterium | reverse complement strand
GGCGGCGCGATGTTCGTGTTCGTGAAAAAGAACGGCACTTTCTCGCCGCGAGTGGTTCGTGTAGGAGCGAGCGATTTCGACTACACCGAGATCCTTAGCGGCGTACAGCCAGGCGAGCAGGTGGCACTGCTCGGGCCGGCCGTGTTGCAGGCGCAGCGGATACAGGTTCAGGCCCGCGTGAGAGCAGGCACGGGTGGTGGACTCCAGCAAACGACCACTCCGGCGGCAGGCACCTCAGGGGGTGGAGGCGGCCGTGGACCGGGCGGTTGACGGTGGCTCGGCATATAAGGAGGTAGTTCCATGTTGCTGGGGGAAACGATAGGCGTAGCGCTCGGAGCGCTCAGGGCGAACAAGCTTCGCTCGTTCCTGACAATGCTTGGCGTCGTGATTGGAGTCGGAGCTGTGATCGCCGTGGTCGCCCTTGGTCGGGGTGCGCAGGAATCCGTCAACGCTCGCATCAGCGCGCTCGGAACGACGCTTCTCACGGTACAGCCCGGGCAGATCTACGCGCCGGGTGGAGTCTCGTCTGGCAACGATCGCGCGCCGATGACGGTTGCCGACGCGAAAGCGCTCGATTCGGCTGGATCAGTGGTTGCGGCGGTCGAGCCGGAGATGCAGAAGCAGCTTCAGGTGCAGTATCTGAACACGAACACGAACACCACCATCCTCGGCACGACGCCGAACTATCTCGACGTGCGCAAGTACACGATGGCTGAGGGCAAAATGTTCACGGCAGGTGACGACCGGGCCAGCCGGAGTGTGGCCGTGCTTGGCGCGGCGATTCCCGACAATCTCGGTGTGCCGGCGGCTAGCCTCGTCGGACAGAACGTCCGGATCGGAGGATTTCTCTTTCAGGTTATTGGAGTTCTCGCGAGCAAAGGAAGCAGCGGCGGATTCGGAAATCCGGACGATCAGGTTCTGATTCCGCTTACGACAGCACAATTCCGGGTGTTCGGCACCGACCGGGTGCGACAGATTGGCGTGTTGGCAGCGTCGGAAGCCGAGATTCCGAACGCGATGGCGGCAATCCAGAAGACACTGCGCCGAGTGCACCGCCTGCGCGTGGGGATCCCCGACGATTTCCAGATCCGGAACCAGGCGGACTTCCTCAACACGCTTGGCGAGACGACGCAGATATTCACGTTCCTATTGTCGGGGATCGCGGCCGTCAGCCTGCTCGTCGGCGGAATCGGCATCATGAACATCATGCTTGTGTCAGTGACTGAGCGGACTCGTGAGATAGGAGTAAGGAAAGCGCTGGGCGCCACTCCCAAGAACATCCTGCTCCAGTTCCTCATCGAGGCAGTGGTGCTGTGCCTTCTCGGCGGGGTTGGCGGAATTCTGTTCGGTTGGGCGGCCGCGTTCGCGCTTGCGAAGTTCGGGAATTTCAACACTTCGGTGGCGCCGTCGTCCATTCTGCTGGCGTTTTTCTTTTCCGGATTCGTGGGGATCCTGTTCGGGGTCTGGCCGGCGAGAAGGGCAGCGGGACTCGATCCGATACAGTCGCTGCGTTACGAATAGCGCCGCGCAGTCGAGATGCTAACGCCGTAGCGGACTGTTTCGCTCGACGCCACTCCCGATTGGTTCTATTTTGTTCTTCCGTTCCGGCCCCTGCCGGCACCCAAAACCTCATGGAGGTCGAATGAGACTCCGCTCAGTTGCGGTCTCTCTGATGTTCATTGCGGCTGGCACTGCTAGTGCCCAGGCGGCCCGCAGGACCGCGCAGTCGGGGAAGAGTCCCGAGCTGCGCATCGACTACAGCAAGGAGACGCTCCCCAATGGCCTGACGGTGCTCTACCACGTAGATCACTCGACGCCTGTGGCCGCGGTTCTTCTATGGTATAACGTCGGGTCCAAGGTTGAGCAGCCTGGCAAGACCGGCTTCGCTCATCTCTTCGAGCACATGATGTTCAAGGGATCCAGAAACGTCGCGGACGGACAGCACCTGGCTCTTCTCGAGGCTGCGGGCGCCCGGACGGGTCCTGATATGAACGGCACGACCAACTGGGACCGCACGAACTACTTCGAACAGGTCCCATCCAACCAGTTGGAGCTCGCGCTGTGGCTCGAGTCGGATCGGATGGGAACGCTCACCGACGCGCTGACGAAGGAAAAGCTGGACAACGTGCGCGAGGTGGTAAAGAACGAGCGCCGCCAGACCGTGGACAACCAGCCGTACGGAACCTGGCTTGAGAAGAGCGAGGAGGCTCTCTTCCCAGAGCCGCACCCGTACCATCACTCGATCATAGGGTCGATGTCTGACCTCTCGGCCGCGAGTCTTGAAGACGTGCGCAGCTTCTTCAAGACCTACTACGCCCCCAACAATGCAGTACTCGTTGTCGCCGGTGACATTGACGTTCCAGAGGCGAAGGCGATGGTTCGAAAGTATTTCGGGCCGATCCCTCGAGGTCCGGCCCCGCCCAGGCTCTCCAACACGAACCTCCCCGAAACCGTTGGCTACGAAAACCGCATTGTAGTGCAGGATGCGCTGGCTCCGGCACCGCAAGTAATCGTCGCGTATCGCGTTCCGCCGGCAAAGGACCGGCGGGCGCCCGTTGTGCGAATCCTCGCCAACGTCATCGGCGGTGGAAATTCCTCTCGCCTGGATGAAGCTCTCGTGCGGAGACAGCAGGTCGCTACAAGCGTGACCGGTCTAAGTCTCGGTCTAGCCGATGGTGGTGACATGCTCATCTTCCTCGCAAATGGAAAGTCGGGAAGTAATCCCGATTCACTCGAGCGCGCCCTGTTGGCAGAGCTGGCGGGGACCTCGAGCTTTACGCAGTCCGAGCTGGAGCGCGCCCGCGCCGAGGAGCGGTTCTCATTTGTCGATGGGCTTCAAACCACCGGCGGGATTGGCGGTCGTGCCGATCGGCTGGCCGAAGGGTGGACGTTTTTCCACGACCCCAACTACGTCAACACGGTGCTCCGTCAAATCGATCGCGTATCGCTCGACGATCTCAATGCTCTCGCCCGAGAGCGTCTCGTTCCCACGAACCGTGTGATTCTCGTCTACGTACCCGCCAAAAAGACTGCCAGCCAAACCTCGTCGACGAGGGTTCCGCAATGAGCAGCCGCCAACTCTTCCGGAAAAGGCTCGCCCTCGTTGTCGGGGCGGTGGTACTTCCAGCTGGCGCTCTGTCGGCTCAGACGGTGACCCCGCCGACGGCAGGACCACTTCGTCCCTACATCTTTCCTGCCGTCGAAGAATTTCAGCTGGCGAACGGCCTTCGGGTCATTCTCGTTCAGAAGCACACGGTGCCCGTCGTTGAAGGGCGTCTGATTCTG
>CATPBN010000351.1 GCA_955652635.1 uncultured Gemmatimonadaceae bacterium | reverse complement strand
TCTTCATGGTGCCCGGCGTGTTCTCCACGCTGATAGCGCTTGGGCTTGTCGGAGCGACGTGGCTCGGTTGACGATCGTGGGCGCGACTTCGCTGGTGGTACATTCTGTGGCGTGGAACCCGGGAGAATCCTGATGCCTCCGAAATTGGTGAATGGTCAGGTGGGCTACATTGAGATTCCCGCGATCGACATCCAGCGCTCTGCTGACTTCTACGTCAAAGTGTTCGGCTGGCGCATCACCAAACGCCAGGATGGCAGCACGGCCTTCGAAGACCCGACGGGTTCACTGAGGGGCACCTGGGTGGCAGGCCGGCCGCCGACGACGGAACCAGGCTTGCTCGTCTTCATCGTGGTAGACAACGTGGCCGCGACAATTGATGCGATCTTTCAGGAAGGTGGGGACGTCGTGCGATCGATTGGCGAACAAACGCCCGAGATCGGACGGTTTCACGATCCTGCCGGCAACGTCTTCGGGCTCTTCCAAACCTTTAATACCTGAGCTCGTCAAGCTCCCTCCGGATCGGGCACCGACCGGAGTTGTCGATTTAGCCGGGTCTCAATCGACTAATTAGTGGAGCCAGGCGCAGCGGAGCGGGTCAGCCCGCGGCCTGGTGCCGCCGATTGTTCTCCACCATCCGATCCACGACCTGCACGAGATGCTCACCAATCTGCCTCATCCCGACACACGTGCCGCACGAATGGGCGCCTTCCAGCATCATAGTGAACAGGTTCGCCGAAAAGGCGGGATCGGGGAATCCAGCAGCCTTGCAAAGGCGGACGACGCGTTTGTGCGCTCGAAGCTTGTGCTCCTTCATGACACGCCGCGCGGGATGGTTTGGGTCGGGCAGCTCGGCGAAGGCGTTGCCAAGGGCCGAGCCGCGTTCTTCCATCGCGCGAAGCTGGGCCGCCGTACGCCGGCTCCAGTCCTGGAGCTGGCCCTCCGGATCTCCGCGGTGCTTGGCGTTGAGATCCTTCCAGTCTTCCTCTTTGTGGGCGACGATCCCGCGCACCCATTCCGTGATCAGCACATCCTTCGAAGGGAAGTAGCGGTAAAGCGTCATCTTGTTCGTCTGCGCGGCCTCGGCGATCGCTTCAACGCCGACCCCTCGGATACCGTGCTTATGAAACAGGTCCCCGGCTGCCACCAGAATCCGCTCGCGAAGAGGGATCGTGTGTCGAGGTCCTTTTTTCGTTTTCGGCCCCGGGCCGTGAATATCTGTTTGCACGATAATTTGTACCCCTCCTTGACTAAAATGTTACCGACCGGTAACATGGGGGTGCCTACGGAGTGTTACCGATCGGTAACATACTACATGTCGACACGAAGTGCCACCGCGGTTCGTCGCAGCAGTCCCCTGTTCCGGAGTTGTGCAACATGAGTTCCACTTTCTCTCGCGCCACATCAGTCTCCCTCAGAGTTCACGCCGGTGGTTGGGCCGCCGCTGCGATTTTCGTCACTGGCGTATCCGGATGTCACAAGGAGCCGCCGCCGATGCAAGCTCCCCAGGTTACAGTCGCCCCCGCCGTCGAGCGTGTGGTCGCCGACTGGGACGAATTCACGGGGCACTTCGAGGCCGTCAACTCCGTTGAAGTGCGGCCGCGAGTCGGCGGATTCCTCCAGCGCGTCGGGTTCGTCGAGGGCGCGATCGTCCATCAGGGCGACGTCCTGTTCGTGATCGATCAGCGTCCCTACGAAGCCGAGGTCGCAAGGGCCGAGGCGGTGCTCGCTCAGGCGCGTACCCGCAATCAGCTCGCCGGCATGGAAGTCGAGCGGGCGCAGAAGCTGGTGAACAGCCAGGCGATCTCGCGAGAGGAGCTGGACGCGCGTACGAGTGGTCGCGCCGAGGGCGATGCGGCGATCCGAGCCGCCGAGGCGGCAGTGCGGGTAGCGCGTCTGAACCTGGAGTGGACCGTCGTGCGCGCTCCGATCTCCGGTAGAGTTGGTCGTGCCGAGATCACACCCGGCAACGTTGTCCAGGCCGGACCGCCGTCAGCATCGCTGTTGACCACTATCGTCTCGATCGATCCCATCTACGTGTATTTCGACACCGATGAGGCGGCGTACCTGAAGTACATGGCCGCGCAGGCCACCGGTCCGAAAGGACGGCAGGTGCTGATCGGTCTCGCCAACGAGACGGGATTCCCGCATGAGGGGAGACTCAATTTCGTTGACAACCGCGTCGATGGAGCCTCGGGAACGATTAGCGCTCGGGCGCTGTTGTCGAACCCCAACGGGCTCTTCACACCAGGATTGTTCGCTCGCGTGCGACTCCTCGGCAGCCAGCGGCACCCCGCGATCCTGGTTCAGGATCAGGCAATCGGCACCGATCAGGATCGCAAATTCGTGCTCGTGCTAAAGAGCGACAACAGTGTCGAGTATCGTCCAGTCGTCACTGGCCGCGTCGTAGATGGTCTGCGCACGGTTGAGTCCGGGCTCAAGCCCGGAGAACGCGTAGTCATAAACGGCCTGATGCGAGTTCGCCCCGGAATGAAGGTCGCCGCCACAAATGCTGCCATGGTCGCCGAATCCGCCACACCGGCGCCGACCGCACGGTAGCTCGCCCTACTCGGAGTACGTAAAGTGCGCTTCTCACGCTTTTTCATCGATCGCCCAATCTTCGCGGTCGTGCTATCGCTGGTCATTCTTGCCGGCGGCTTGATCGCGGTCACCCAGCTGCCGATCAGCGAGTATCCGGAAGTCACGCCGCCGACGATCACGGTGAGCGCGATCTATCCTGGCGCGAATCCGACTGTGCTCGCGCAGACGGTGGGCACGCCGCTGGAGGACGCAATTAACGGTGTCGAGCGGATGCTCTATATGACATCGTCCGCGTCGGCCGACGGCACGTTCAATCTGACCGTCACGTTCAAGATCGGCACGGATGTCGACCTGGCGCAGGTTCAGGTGCAGAACCGCGTCGCCCAGGCACTGGCGCGACTGCCGGAAGAGGTGCGCGCTCTGGGTGTCGTCACGCAGAAGCGCTCCCCGGACATCACGATGGTCGTGCACCTGTTTTCTCCCGACGGTCGCTACGATCCGGTCTATCTACGCAATTATGCGCTGCTCAACGTCCGGAACGAGCTGTCGAGAATTCCTGGCGCAGGTCAGGTGATCGTGTTCGGCGCGGGTGACTACGCAATGCGCGTCTGGCTCGATCCGAACCGCGTGGCCTCGCACGGATTGTCGGCGGGCGATGTCATCCAGGCGATTCGCGAGCAAAACCTCCAGGTCGCCGCGGGAACCGTCGGCGCTCCGCCGATGAATGACCCGGTCGCGTATCAGCTCACGGTCGTCGCGCGAGGGCGACTCACGGACGAAAAAGAGTTCGGCAACATCATCGTCAAGACCGGCGCGGATGGAGCGGCCACTCGCCTGCGCGATGTTGCGCGCATCGAGCTCGGTCCAGGGACGTTTGGCTTGCGCGCGCTGCTCGACAACAAGCCCGCCGTCGCTATCGTAGTGTTCCAGTCTCCAGGCTCGAACGCGCTGGCTCTCTCCAGTAACATTCGCGCGAAGATGGCCGACCTGAAGACCCGGTTCCCTCAGGGCGTAGAGTGGTCGTCCGTGTACGATCCGACATTGTTCGTGCGCGATTCGATCCGCGAGGTGATCTACACGCTGCTCCTCGCCACGCTGATGGTCGTCATAGTGGTCGTTCTCTTTCTGCAGACCTGGCGGGCATCGATCATCCCGCTCGTCGCGGTACCAATCTCCATCGTCGGCACCTTCGCCGTAATGCTCGCGACAGGGTTCTCGATCAATACGCTGTCGCTGTTCGGACTCGTGCTGGCGATCGGCATCGTCGTCGACGACGCAATCGTCGTTGTCGAGAACGTCGAGCGACATATCGAGGAGGGTCTCTCGCCCCTCGATGCGAGTCACCGCGCGATGGAGGAAGTCAGCGGCCCAATCATCGCGATCGCGCTGGTGCTGTCCGCGGTCTTCGTTCCAGTTGCATTTATCAGCGGGCTGGACGGACAGTTCTACCGACAGTTCGCACTTACCATCGCCTTCTCGACTCTGATCTCAGCGTTCAATTCGCTGACGCTGTCGCCCGCGCTTGCCGCTGTGCTCCTGCGGCCCCGTGGGGCGCCGGAAGACGCGCCAACACGCGTCATGCACCGCTTGCTTGGCTGGCTGTTCGATCCCTTCAACCGTGTTTTCGGGCGTGCTTCGTCACGCTACGGGACCATTGTGCAGCGCGTTACGCATCGCTCTGTCCTTGCGCTCACAGTGTATGGGGTACTGGTTCTGGTCGGCGTCCTCGGATTCACGAGAGTGCCGAAGGGATTCGTGCCGAGCCAGGACAAGCGCTACCTGGTCGCGATCGCGCAGCTACCCGACGCCGCATCGCTCGACCGCACCGAAGCCGTCATAAGACGGATGGCGGACATCGCCCTCAAGACACCGGGCGTCGAGCACGCCGTCGAATTCCCGGGGCTGTCGATCACCAGCTTCGGCCCCAAGTCGAATGCGGGCGTCATTTTCTTCGGGCTCAAGCCGTTCGAGGAGAGAAAGTCCAACGATCTGCAGAGCGGCGCAATCCTGATGGCGCTCAATCAGAAGTTCGCCGCAATCCAGGACGGCTTTGTGGCTGTCTTTCCTCCGCCCGCAGTGAACGGGTTGGGTTCTATCGGCGGTTTCAAGATGATGGTGGAGGACAAGGCAGGACTCGGCGATTCAACGCTCTATGCAACGACGCAGGCAATGCTCGGCCGCGCCTACCAGACGCCCGGACTTGCCGGCCAGTTCTCGAGCTTCCAGATCAACGTGCCCCAGCTCTTCGCCGACGTCGATCGCGACAAGGTGAAACAGCTCGGCATTCCGTTGAATGACCTCTTCTCGACGCTTCAGATATACCTCGGCTCCCAGTACGTCAACGACTTCAACAAGTTCGGTCGCACCTACCAGGTGATCGCACAGGCAGACGCACCTTATCGTGCGAACGCGGACAACATCGCTCAGCTCAAGGTTCGAAACGTACGTGGCGAGATGGTACCGCTCGGTTCTGTGCTGACGATGAAACAGTCGTATGGGCCGGACCAGGTCACTCATTACAACGGCTACCCAGCCGCGGACATCAGTGGCAGCGCGGCTCCCGGAACGAGCGCGGGCGCAGCCGTGCAAACAATGGAACGGCTTGCCAGCGAGACGTTGCCGAACGGTATCGGCTACGAGTGGACCGAGCTCACATATCAGCAAAAGCTGGCTGGCAACACAGCCATCCTGGTCTTCCCGCTCTGCATTCTGCTCGTGTTCCTCGTTCTTGCCGCGCAGTACGAGAGCTGGTCGTTGCCGCTCGTAATAATACTGATCGTGCCGATGTCCCTCGTTTCCGCGATCGCCGGCGTGTGGTTGACTCGCGGTGACAACAACGTCTTCACCCAGATCGGATTGCTCGTGCTCGTCGGGCTAGCGTGCAAGAACGCGATTCTAATCGTCGAGTTCGCCCGCGATCTGGAGCGTCAGGGCAGAGATCGATTTACAGCCGCGCTCGAGGCGGCTCGAATCAGGTTGCGTCCGATTCTGATGACCTCCTTTGCATTCATCGCGGGCGTCATACCACTCATTATTGCGAGTGGAGCGGGCGCGGAGATGCGGAGGGTGATGGGCATCGCTGTGTTCTCCGGAATGCTCGGCGTCACTTTCCTTGGACTTCTTTTCACACCGCTCTTCTACGTGCTCGTCCGTGGCGTCGTCGACCGACGCACTGGGAAGCCCGTTCCGGAACCAGAAGGCGTACAACCTCTCCACGCGTGGCGGCCATCGCTGGCAGTGGGGAATGAGGGTGGCAGTCATGCGTAAGTTCCTGATCGTTTTTTCTGGAATGCTGGCGGGCTGTGCCACGCCCGCCTATCGAGCGCCGGAAGTGCCGGTTCCTTCCGCGTACAGCGTGGGCGGCATTACGCCTGCGGTCACCGAATCTCGCGGTGCCTCGGAGGAAATCCCCACGAGCGTGGTGCACGTAAGCACGACGCTCGCGTCGACGCCATTTTGGAGTGACCTCGGCGACAGCACGCTGACGAGGCTGGTTCGGGAAGCCCAGCGCGCGAACACGGACGTCCGCGTTGCCCAGTCGCGCCTCACGAGTGCTCGCGCGGCAAGGCGTCTCGCTGCGTACGATCTCGTGCCGACGATAACCGGAACTGGCAGCACGGCGAGATCCCAGTCTTCGCTCGCGCAGACGCCCGGACTTACGAGTCAGTTGCCGGCGTTTCAACTCTGGGATGTGGGCTTTGATGCGTCATGGGAGGTTGACTTCTTCGGTCGAGTAGGGCGCAACGTGAGAGCGCAGGGCGCGTTGGCCGAGTCGTCGGAGTATGGCCTCGAGGACGTTCAGGTGAGCGTGGCAGCCGAGGTAGCGCGCACGTATTTCGATCTGCGGGGCGCTCAACGGCAGCTCGCAGTCTCCCTGCGCAACGCGGTAAACCAGAGGAAGATCGTCAAGCTGACAGAGGATCGTCTGGCAGCCGGGAGCGGAACGGCGTTCGATACCGAGCGCGCGAAATCGGTGTTGTATCTGACGCTCGCCACGACTCCGGGACTCGAATCGCAGATCGCGCTGGACAGGAACCGGATAGCCGTGTTGATCGGACGGGCTCCGGATGCGCTTCCGGTGGCACTGCTCGACTCGGGAGCGCTACCCCGTCTTCCGGATACCGTGTTCGTCGGCTCGCCCGACCAGCTCGTGCGTCGTCGTCCGGACGTACTGCGCGCGGAACGCCAGCTTGCGGCGCGGTCGTTGTTTGTCGGGTCGGCGCGAGCCGAGTATCTGCCGCGGGTCACGCTGGGGGCACGCGCGGGTTATGCGGCGACCTCGGTGGATTCCCTGTTCAAGCGCGGCAACTCGAGGCTGTTGGTTGGCCCAGTCGTCAGTTTCCCGCTGTTCGATATCGGCCGAGTGCGCGAGCGAGTGGAAGTCGCGCAATCGGGGCAGGAAGAGGCGCAAGCCACATACAACGCGACGGTTCTTCGAGCGCTCGAGGAGAGCGAAGGATCGCTGGTGACTTATGATCGGGCACACGCGCGCGTGGCCATCCTCGAGAGCGCGGTACGCTCTAGTACTCGAGCGGCGGATCTGGCGCAGCAGCGGTTCGAGGCCGGGCTCACCGACTTCCTACAGGTGCTGGATGCGGAGCGTACGCTGCTCGACGCGGAAAACCAGCTGGAACAGGGACGTACTGCTGCGGCAACGGCGCTAGTTGCCGTTTACAAGGCAGTGGGCGGGACCTGGCCGACGCGCTAACGTTGCCTCGTCGAGCCCTATGCCGTAGGTGTTCTCTCCTTAATTCGCTTTTGCAGTGACTTCACCGTCATGTACGTCGCGGCGTCCCAGGCGTTGTGGATGCCGATGAAGAGCACGAGGAGCGCGAACGCGGCAATTCCGAAAAAAGCGGGGACGTGGTTGAACGGCAGCGAGGCCGCAGAAACGAGGAGAGTGACGTAGGCAATCAATGGAAGCACGCAGTGCCAGATCCAGTCTTCCATTTCCGGCTTGTAATTCTCTGTGCGCCGCGCTCGTCGTATGACGATCAGGCTATATCCAACCCCGAACGCTCCGCATATTCCGACGACAATCGCGGCCTGCGAGATCTCTGGCCAGGGCATGCTGAGGATTGCCGAGACGAGCAGCACCACGCAGAAGTGGACGATGGTCGGAGTGCCGAAGGCATCGACCTCGCCCGTGTCGCTGGCTGATTCGGTTGCCGCCACCAGCGCCATGACTACGAATTGCAGGCCTGTCAGCGCTCCCGCTGACGACCCCACGATGATGTAGAAGTTCTCCCACGGCGATAGCGCATCGTGTCCGATCATAATCGTTGAAAATTGCCTGCTCCTGGCCGCCCCGCGCCAGTGCACGCGCCATTAATCGCTGCTATCGTTTACCGCATCTCGATCGGATGAACGAATGTACAGGCACACGCAGATCGGATACCTGACATTGATCGTGTTGCTCGTGGCTGCGCTCGGTATCTTCGCCATCGGGACGCTGAGCCCGCTTCCGGTCAGTCTCAGTGTAGCGGTCCTCCTCCTCATTTCCGCGGCGCTCTTCTCCTCGCTCACTGTCGAGATTAGCGACGACGAGCTGCGCTTTCATTTTGGCCCGGGGTTGTGGCGCAAGCGGTTTCTGCTTACCGAAATAGCGGCGGCCGACGTGACGCGGAGCCTCTGGTGGGAGGGATGGGGCATCCGGATTACGCCGCGCGGCATGCTGTACAACGTCTCCGGCACAGCCGCGGTAGAGGTAGCGCTCAGATCAGGACAACATTTCCGGATCGGAACTGATGAACCGGAGGCGCTGGCGCAGGCAGTCCGGATGGCGATCGGCGCGCCGACGGCCTCATCGCCGGAGTTTTCATGAAGCCACGAATCACCGTCATCACCCTCGGCGTGAACGACCTGGAGAAAGCGCTCACGTTCTATCGCGATGGCCTCGGGTTCCCGACTGATGGAATCATTGGCAGGGAATTCGAGCATGGCGCTGTAGCTTTTTTCGACTTGCCGTCGGGTTTGAAGCTCGCCCTCTGGCCTCGAAGCGACATTGCCTTCGACGCGGGGATTCCCAGGGGCGCGGAAAGCCCCACCGAGCTAACCATCGGTCACAATGTTGGCAGCGAAGAAGAAGTCGATGCGGTCATGGAGCAAGCGAGAAAGGCAGGCGCGAAGATAGCCAAGGAGGCGCAAGTCACTTTCTGGGGTGGGTATGCCGGATACTTCCAGGATCTGGATGGCCACCTGTGGGAAGTCGTCTGGAATCCGCAATTCGAAATACCTGATTAGAGCTGATCGGCGAACATCGTCTTGTAGTGCCGATACCAGTCGCTCTGAAAGATTTCCGCCGGATCGAACCGGCGCTTGAAACGCAGGAATTCAGGGAACTCGGGATAGGCCGCGACGACCTGCTTCCGCTCCGCCCACCGGTGGTAGGTGAGGTAGTAGCTCCCTCCGTATTGGAGCCCACGATCGATTAGCCGGCGGAATTCCTGCTTCGCTCTCTCGATGCCCGCAGGATCCGGCATGACGTGAATGTTGAAGATGATGCAAGCGTATGCCTGTTTCGCCCAGCGCAGCATCGTCTCGATGTCACGCTCGATTAAACGGATTGTGCCGTAGATCAGATCCGTTCTGTGCTCGAGAAAATCCGAGCGAACATCCGCGAGGAACCGAACGAGCGCGTCACGAGGGACGTAAATCTCCGAGATCATCTCGGTTCCTCGCGCGTATTCGCCGAGTCGCGCGCCGAGGGTCTCGTGGTAATCGGGTATGTAGGTGCTCATCTGATGCTCGTCGGACCAGTAGTATTGACCCGATGTCGTCATGTAGTAGCTCGAGTACGCCTGAAACGCGCGGGCACGATCCACGTGCGCGAGCAGAATCAGGTCGCGCCAGTTCTCCGGGGTGAGCCGGGCGCGGTTGGTCGGCATCGGCGTCGCGTCGTCCACCGGCCGATAGCACGAGAAGACTCCTTTTCGCAGGAGCGAATCGGGATCGAGCTGCGTCGCAAACTGGAAATCGCCGTATTGGTAGCCGGCGGCGATGCGCTGCTCGAACATTGCGGGGAGATCGGCAATGTCGATGACCTCGACGGTACGCTGCACCTTGTGACGCGCTGTCAGACGCAGCCGCACGTCGACCATCACGCCGAACAGTCCGTATCCGCCGATCGCCGCTCGAAAGATTTCGGTGTTCTCCGTTCTGCTGCAGTGGCGCACCGCGCCGTCGGGCCCCACTATCGTAAATGCGACTACGTCGCCGACGAATGGAGGGAGCCTCAATCCACGCCCGTGCACGTTAGCCGCGAGCGCGCCACCTATGCTCAGCTTATCGGCACCGGTCTGCTTCTGAACGAATGCCCATGGCTTCTGCTCGTTCACCTGGCTTTGAACCAGGTACTGGTAAAGCTCTGGCCATTGAATTCCAGCCTCGACCTCGATCTCACCGCGGACGCGATCGAACTCGATGACGCGCGTCAGACCATTTATGTCGATGAGGGTCGAATTCGTCGCGAACTGCTGGCCGCCCATGGCGTGCCTGCCACCAGCGACGCTCACGCCTCGGCCGTCACTACTGGCCTCGCGAACCACTGACTGCACTGCTTCAATGGAATTGGGGCGAACGACGTCGTGCACCTTCGTAGGATTCAGGTGGGAGTGGACGTCGTTGACGGAAACACCATCACTCGGTGATTCCGCCGAATGGCGCGGAATGCAACCGGGGACAGCCGTGGCGAGTCCAGCCTTTGCGGCCAGCTCGAGAAAGTCACGTCTCGATATCATGGCGCCTCCGAATTGGCGGCCAGGCGCGCGAGATCGATCTGGCAGCGACGAAGATCATCCCGAGCGCAGCGCCTTGAATGACGTGGTAGAGTGCGTTGTGATTGAAGTAGACCGGGTGAATGCTTACATGAAGGCGCTGCACCCCGGCCGCGACGAGAGTGAGTGCGAGGCCCGTCACTCCCCAGCGAATTGCCGGATCCGGCCGGCGACGATTTGCCGCGATGAACGCGCAGAGAAGAAAGAACGTGCTCGGCAAATAGGCGATGATCCCGACGTAGAACTTGCTTGTAACGAAGAGAACGACGAGAGAAAAGAGCACGAGCTGCGCGATGGCGAGTCGGCGAACGAGGGCCGCCTTGCGCCCTTCGAGTTGAAGAACCGCGGCGATGTTCCACGCGGCGAGGCTGGTCACGAGAATCGCCATGAGTGTGGCAGGCCAGAGAATCCGCCGGCCCGGACTCAACGAGGCGAGGTAGAATCCGTGCACGGTTCCGCCGAGGAGCGACGCCGCTCCGATTGAGGCGAAGAACACGATGAACCAGAAGCACAGCTCACGATCGCGCGCATCGAGGCGGGCGAGCGCAATCACAAAGACCGCGCACTCGATCGCCAGCCCATAGTCGGTTAGGGCAACGGCAGGTTCTGTCATGCGTTCACATTACCCGCACCGAGCTGCCGTCACAGTACGCATTTGTACGTAGTAGATGCCTCGGGTCCAGCCGTCCGCCTTCTACGTTGGATGACGTATTCAGTTATGAAGGCTCACAACGCATCCTGATCTCCTACGCACGACACAACGCGGAGGTAGGGATGAAGGTATTCGGAGGGATTCTGCTGGTTTCGGCCTGGGCTGCGCCTTTGGAGGCTCAGGACACAACTACCTTCGCAGCTGACTCGACAATCCAGCAACCGGCACCGCTCTATCGTAGTCCGAGGCGAGCACTCATTCTCGGAAGTTTGATTCCCGGAGCAGGTCACATTTACTCCGGCGAGTATCTGCGAGGTGTTCTGAACTACGAGACTACAGTGGGAGCTATAGGAGGGGGCGTCCTGGTATTCATTTGGGACAAGTGCATGTTCAGCTTTCTCAGTACGACTCCATGTAAGTCCGGTGCTCAGTGGCCCCATCAGGTGCTCGGGGCGGGATTGGTTGGACTCGGCGCATGGACGTGGGTGTCAACCGCTCGCGATGCTCCTCGCGCCGCGGAACGAGCCAACGCGAGACACCGTCGCAAGGCCCAAAGACCTGAACCAATCATCGCGCCGCCAGTAGACGCGCACAGCGGTTGGCGAGTTGGGGCGCAGATCCATTTCTAGGACCTCTCCATCCCTAACGAAGTCGGCATCCAACGATAATTTTCCAATCGCCCAAACCGTCGGAGCAAGTCATGTCGGCGAAATCGCTAGCCACGATAGTTCCTCTCGTCCTGTCTCTCCTCCTTTCGGCGCAGAGCGCCTCGCAGCAGCCAACCGCGCAGCCCGCCCCACCGACGGCTGAAGAGATCGCCAAACGCCAAAAGGCGCAGGATGAGCAGCTCCACAACGACTGGGCGAATCTACAGAGGTATCGCGAAGCGAACGCCAAACTTTCTCCGCCCGTGAAAAACGAAAATCGTGTGGTCTTCCTCGGCAACTCGATCACCGCAGGGTGGGCCCCCTACTTTGCGACAATGTTTCCCGGCAAACCATACATCGGCCGAGGCATCGGCGGTCAGACGACGCCGCAGATGCTCGTCCGGTTTCGCCAGGATGTGATTGACTTGAAGCCAACAGTCGTAGTGATTCTCGCCGGTACCAATGACATCGCCGGCAACACCGGCCCCTCGACCATCGAGATGATCGAGGACAACCTCGCTTCGATGGCGGAGCTGGCGAAGGCGAACGGAATTCGCGTCGTCCTCTCGTCGGTGCTTCCCGTGTACGATTATCCGTGGAAGCCTGGCCTGGAACCGGCGCCGAAAATCATCGCTCTCAACAAATGGATGAAGGAATACGCGCGCGAACACGGCGCCGTGTATCTCGATTACCATTCCGCGATGGCCGACTCGCGCGGCGGGATGCGCAGCGAGCTTGCTAACGACGGTGTCCACCCCAATGAAGCCGGATACCGGATAATGGCGCCGCTCGCCGAGCAGGCAATCCAAAAAGCTTTGCGGGGAAGAGAGTAGCGGGCCCTGTCGCTCAGTTGAACCGCGTCGTCCTCCAGAGGGCGACGCCGACTCCCACGAGCATTCCCAGCGTTGCGACTATGAGCACCGCGGCCCACTGAGATTGCAGCGCTATCTGAGGCGCGCGCGCCACGAGCGCAAACCCGACGATCGTCGCCGTCGCGACACTTACCACGAGCCAGTCTATCCAGGTGCGCCGGCGAACGATCGAGCTAGTGCCTTCGCCGGCGATTCGCGATCGCGTGTATTCAGGATCGACCCCATACCGCGCACCTTCGCTCGCCGCTGCCTTCTGCCAGCGCAAGTGTTCGCTGCGGCTCACTGACGATAGAGCGATGATGCCAGCGCCGACCGCCATCACGACCGAACCACCTATGACATGCGCTAACACTGAGTGGGACGCCCCACGCAGTTCGCCGAAAACAAGGATTCCCCACAACAGTCCCCACAACTGGTTCGTGTTCGAGAGTGGAATTCCGCGCGTGATGCCCGCGTACTTGACCGCGTACTGCTGGAACAGATCTCCGACGACCCACACGAAACCGCCGGCCAGCAGCCAGAAGAGTACGTGACGCGCGCCTGACAACTGCGCCCACAGCGGAGCTGCGCCACCAGAATACGTGAGCGCGAGGGTGGTCATCATGCCCAGCTCACCGACTGTAAAGAAAGTGATGAAGGAGAGGGGGCTCATTCCGGTCAGATAGGCTTTGCGGTAGGGGATGTACATCGTTCCCCATAGCACGCCGGCGGAAAGCGCAGCGGCAACACCGCGAGCTGCATCACGCGGGGGCACCTGCGCCGCCGACGCAATCGCCAGCGCAGTCGCTCCAGCAAACATTAGAACAGCGCCGCCGAGCACTCCGAGCCAACGCCCCCAATCCGCGCCACGCAATTCCTGGAAGAAGAGGATACCCCAGAAGATTCCGAGTAGGCTGTTGCTGTTCCACAGTGGGAACGCGATGCTGAGACCGACATCGCGCACCGCAAAGATGGTCAGCGTGTTCGCAACCGCCCATAAGCAGCCCGCGAGGACTGCCCACACGATGAGATGGGGCGCCTGCCGCAGGTCCGCCGCTATGTATGACGTTCCCTGGATCAAGGCGGGCAACGTCCAGCGCGCGAGAAAAACACCGATCACCATGCTGAGCGATATCACTACCGGCGAAAGCCCGAGCGTCACGAGCTTGGTTGGCGCCTCGGCTGCGCCAAGCCAGGCACCTGCTGTGAGTCCGCACAGCATCCCGACGTTCTGAAGAGTGCGGAGACGACGCGTGTCCAGCGCGCCCGGCTCCGGCGCTTCGCCGGACTCCTCGGCCCCCATCGCGCTCAAGAGATCCAGCGCAGCACGAGAAGTCCTCCGGCCAGCACTGCGACCGGCACCCAGAATTGCACGTCACGTAGGACAAGACCCAGCCAGCTACCAGAATGCTTCTCGCGGCGATCGTCGCCCATTACTCTCTCTCAGCGGTCGGCGCGCAATACTGGTGAGGGGTGGCAGCATCGCGCAAGGGTCGCGCGTATTCAGATGAAGGGCGCAGGAGCCCTTTTTGTTTGGTGGTAACACCCAGGAGAACTAGTGCCAAAAATTGTTCGTCTCGCATTCATAGCCGTAGCGCCTGTGCTCGCCTGTTCACATGGTGAGCCGCAGAGAGCGTACGCCGCCTCCGTGCCTCCGGCGAAGGTAGCCGCCGCACAAGGCGCGAACTCGACCACGGCGGTGGCGATTCGTTTTGTTCTCTCACCGACGGGGAGTGCCGCACGCTACCGAGTGCGTGAGCGTCTCGTTGGACATGATATGCCGAACGACGCAGTTGGTGAAACGAAGACTCTCGCCGGCGCGATCGAGTTCGACACAAAAGGAAAGGTGATCCAGCAGTCGTCGAAGTTCGTTTTGGACGCGGGAACCTTTGTAAGCGACAAGGATCGTCGCGACGGTTTCGTGCGCGGGCGCCTCCTCGAAGCAGACGAGTATCCGAGTATCGTGCTGGTCCCAACCGATGTCCGTGGAGTCTCCCTCCCGCTGCCGACGTCCGGTACGCTGCCAATCGAAATGACGGGGAACCTCACAGTACACGGCGTGACGCGGCCGACTATCTGGAAAGGATCAGCGAAATTCCAGGGCGGCAAAGTCACGGGATCCGCCGCCACCGCGTTCACCTTCAATGACATCCAGATGGAACAACCGCGCGTGCCGGTTCTGCTCAGCGTCGCGGACACGATTCGCCTCGAGATCGATTTCGACCTCATTCGTCAGCGCTAACTACCCGCGGCGATTTACCGCTTGCACGTCCGGAG
>CATPBN010000350.1 GCA_955652635.1 uncultured Gemmatimonadaceae bacterium | reverse complement strand
TGACAGAGCATTCCCGTCTTGGCGCCATCCTCGATGGGCGCGGAAAGGAGATTGGTCCCGCGCACTGCGCCGGTGAAGTTGTCGATGTGGAGCTGCGTCAGCCAATCGTCTCCCACCGTGTTCAGGCTATCGCCCCCCCCTTTCGGCGCGGCCGTCACCTGCCTGACAATCTTGTTCTTGAGATCGTAGACGACGTAGCCGTCCCGATCGACTACCACACTGCCGTTGGTGCCGAGGATAGCGGTGCCACGCGAACGACCGTAGAGCTCGAGTCCGTTGCAGCTCTGCCCCTGCCAGATGATACTCTTGCCGCCCTCGAATACGAACGTCGCTTCCTGCGTGTCGGGGAACTGCCAATCGTCGGCGTAGTGGAAACGGCCGCCCGTTGAGATGACGCTCGTCGGGTAATCGACGCCAAGGAACCAACGGGCCACGTCGATCTCGTGAGTTCCATTGTTGCAGATCTCGCCGGTTCCCCAGTTGGTGAACCAGTGCCAGTTGTAGTGGATGATGTTGTCGCGATATGGAGTGCGCGGCGCGGGGCCCTGCCACAGCTCGTAGTCCAGATTCGCCGGAACGGGAACGACCTTGCCCTTCCCTATTCCCGTCCGCGTGTTGGCGTACCAGGCGCGCGCGAGATAAGGCGTGCCGATAGCTCCGCCGCGAATAAACCGCAGAACTTCTGCGAAATGCGGCCCCGAGCGAGCCTGGGTGCCGAGCTGCACGTGCTGTTTGTTGTGCTTGCGCGCGGCCGCGACGACCAGCTCGTCTTCGCGCGGATTGTGGCCGCTCGGCTTTTCCAGGTAGACATGCTTGCCCGCGTCGAGCGCGAGTATCGTAGCCGGCGTGTGCCAGTGATCCGGCGTCGCAATGGAAATCGCATCGACGCTCCTGTCCTCCAGAACTCGGCGGAAGTCCGTTACCGTCTTCGGCGGCGATGCCTGTAACGGCGACGTCTCACGAAGTGCTTTGGCGAGGACATTCGAATCGACGTCGCAGAGGTATGCGACGGTCGTGTTGGCACCGCGCGCAAAATCCTGTGCGTGCACCATACCCCGTCCGTTCAGCCCCATCACCGCAACCGTCATCTTCTCGGCGGGTGATCCGTCGAACACAAACAGCGGACCGATGCCGCGGGACGCGACCAGCGCGCCAAGGCCGGCGACAGAAGTCTTCTTCAGAAAATCCCGGCGGTCCAAAGACTCTTTCGGATTCATGGCAGTTCTCCGATTTACAAAACGCGAATCTTGATATTTCTGAAATACACTTCGTCGACGTGGTCCTGCAGCACGATGTGACCCGCGCGCTTCTCGGCGAAACCCTTGATGCTGCGGTATTTGCTCTTCGCCAGAAGCGAGTCCATCAGCGGCGTTCCGAGATCGAACTCGACGATCTGACTTCCGTTCAGCCAATGCTCGCCGTGATTCCCGCGAAACACGAGCCGAGAGCTGTTCCAGTCGCCGACCGGCATTAACCTCTTGCTCGCGTTCGGCGCGATCAGATCGTACAGCGCGCCCGCACGGTGCGACGGCACCTTGTTGTCTTCGTGGAGGTTGTCGTCGAGCATCTGATACTCGAAGCCCAAGGCCGCGTGGTTCGGAGCGTTTGCCATCGAGATCTCTTCGGACACGTTGTACTTCACACCGCTGTTACCGGCGCGGCTGATCTTCCATTCCCATGTCAGCTCGAAATCCCGAAAGGTCTCCTTCGTCATGAGATCGCCGCCGGCAGCGGGCTGACCGTCGCTCAGTCGCGGAACCTGGCCGTCGGCGAGTTTCCTGATCGTGCCGTTCTCGATCTTCCAGTGCGCGGTGGGGACGCTGTCGTAGCCGAGCCCGCGCCAGCCGTCGAACGTCTTGCCGTCGAACAAGAGACGCCACCCGCTGCTTCGCTCGGCGGCCGACAACATGTTGGTCGGCGCAGTGGCACCAGGCGGCACCTGCGCCTGAGGCGTGCAGGCCACAGTTACGATCGCGCAGGCGAGGCCAATTTTGCGATGGGTCGTCATGTTCGTTGGATTGCGAGATGCGCCGGCTCGAGCCGCGGCGCGAGAAGGTGTATAATCGCCCACGCCGTCACGTACGCAAGGCCGCAGACGACGAAGATCGGCGAATAGTCGCTCCCGTTTGCCTGGAGCACGCGCCCGGTCACACGTTGAAAGACCACGCCACCCATCGCCCCAGCGAAGGCGCCGATGCCAACGACTGAGCCGACCGCGGACGTGGGAAACATGTCGCTCGCCAGCGTATACACGTTGGCCGACCACGCCTGATGCGCCGCAGCCGCTACGCCGACGATGAGGACGGCCGCCCACATGCTCGGCGCTCGCGACACGAGAGTCGTCGGCACTATGAGGAGCGCCATGGCAAGCATCGTCGCCTTTCGTGCGCGATTTACCGTCCAGCCACGTTTGATCAGTGCGCTCTAGATCCAGCCACCCCCGACGGAACCGACGTCCGCAATGAGATATACGACGATGATGGGCGCAGCGATCTGGGCGAGCTTTACACCGTACTTCGCATCGAGGAATTTCGGCAGCCAATAGAGGTAGAACCACCAGACGGGGTCCGCCATCAGCTTACCAACGATGAACGCCCACGTCTGTCGATGTCCGAAC
>CATPBN010000349.1 GCA_955652635.1 uncultured Gemmatimonadaceae bacterium | reverse complement strand
GCCCTCGAGATTGCCGTGGAAATTGAAGCCCGCCTTCTGGAAAAGCGCATTCGCCTCCTTGACCACGGCGTTGCCTTTCTCCGGCTCTTCGCCAATGGATAAGAGCCCAATGGAGGGATTCACGCGACCAAAAATGCACTCCGCGTAAACTGCGCCAAGCCACGCGAACTGCAGCAGCTCGCGGGTGGAACAATCCACGTTGGCTCCCGAATCAAGAACAATGACGGGATTGCGCGCTGTTGGAAAGACCGTGGCGATGGCCGGCCTGGTGAGACCGGGCTGCAGCTTGAGGAGCATGGCCGAGGTCGCCATCTGCGCACCGGTGTTTCCGGCGGAAACGAACGCGTCAGAAGTCTCCTCGACCTGCATCCTGATACCGACCACCATCGAGCTGTTCGGCTTTTTCCGTAGCGCGGCCGTCGGCTTCTCCGACATCGCGATGACGTCGGGAGCCTCGACGATCTGGATGCGTTTCCGGACGGGCGAAGCCGACGAGAGCTCTCCCGACAGAAGATCCTTGAGCTCGGACTCGATGACGCGTGTCCGTCCTACGAGCTGCACTACGTGGGTTTCGTCAAGCTCCTGCAGGGCGAGTAAAGCCCCGGCGATTGGCGCTTTGGGTGCAAAATCTCCTCCCATAGCGTCCAACGCTATTCGCGCCAAATTATGCTTCCTTCGGTTCTACTCGCTGTTCGCCATCGTAGTATCCGCACTCTGCGCAGACATGATGCGGGCGCCTCATGGCCTGGCAGCGGGGACACTTCTGGATGACGATGGCAGGCGCGATCTTGTGGGTATTGCGCGCGCGCTTCTTTCTCTTGGAGGTGCGTCGCTTTGGGACAGCCATTGTTTCAATTCCTTAAGGTTGTTGACGAGCTAGTGTGCGTCGCCCTGATGCTTGAGCAAAACATTCCAGCGCGAGTCAGTCGTAGTTGGCGTGCAGTTGCACGAGCTTTCGTTGAGGTTCGTACCGCAAGTGGCGCACAATCCCTTGCAGTCTTCGCTGCATTGAACGTATGCCGGAGCCGTAAGTAGCCAGGTTTCTCTCACCGAAGGACGGAGATCGAGATTCCGCGCGTTCGGGTCGTACAGATACACATCGGGGTCATCCGCTTCTTCCGCACCCGTCTCCGCAAGAAGGAAGTGTACCTCTTCGTCCACGTCCACGTGGACCTCCTCCAGACAAAGGCGGCAAGGCAGCGTCACCCCACCATGGATTCGACCGCTGAAGTAAAATCTCCCTTCACCGGCCGATGACAGCCGCCCTACAACCCGGATCGGCTCCAGCGGACGGGGATCAGCTACCTCCCAGATCGGGTCGTCGGGACTAATCGAACCATCCACATGGACGGCTTTGGTTTCCAGCGAACGCAGGTCGAAAGACAACATAAGCCCTTTAAACTAGCGGGTTTATGCCCTCGATTCCAGCGCCTAGACCAGATCCGCTTCCGGAAAAAAGAACACGGCCTCACGCTGTGCGTTCTCATCGGAGTCGGAGGCGTGAATCGCGTTTCTCTCCTTTGACTCCGCGTACAGCTTCCGGACCGTGCCGGGCTCTGCCTCGGCTGGATCCGTCGCTCCGATGACTCTTCTGAGGGTGGCGACGGCGTCTGAGCGCTCGAGGACTATCGGCATGCATTTCCCCGACGTCATGAAACGTGTGAGCGGAGCGAAAAACGGGCGATCCTTGTGAACCGCGTAAAAAGCGGCGGCCTCCTTGTCGGTGAGTCGCATCACGCGGGAAGCAATGATCTTGAATCCGCTCTTCTCGAGTAGAGCGATGATCAGACCGCTCTTTCCGGAATTGAAAGCGTCGGGCTTGATGATGGTGAGCGTTCTATTGCCGGCCATTTATCGTTCGATCCTAGCGCATAGCGCGTTTGAGTAAGTCGACCACGTCGATGGGGCGCTTCGCCACGCCCACGCCGTTCTCCTCGAATGCCTGCATTTTTTCGGCGGCCGTTCCAGCCGAGCCAGAAATGATCGCGCCCGCATGGCCCATGCGCCTCCCCGGCGGCGCCGTTTGGCCGGCGATGAATCCCACCACCGGCTTTTTCATCTTCTCGCGAACGAACCGAGCGGCTTCCTGCTCGTCCGTACCGCCTATTTCGCCGATCATCACGACGGCTTCAGTGGTTGGATCCTTCTCGAAGGCGTCGAGACAATCGATAAAGTTGGTCCCGTTGATCGGGTCGCCTCCGATCCCGACACATGTAGTCTGGCCGATCTTCGAGCGAGTCATTTGATAGACGACCTCGTACGTGAGGGTCCCCGAGCGACTGACGAGACCGACAGGTCCAGGTGTGCAGATACGGCCGGGAATGATTCCAACCTTGGACTGCCCGGGAGAGATCAGCCCCGGGCAATTCGGGCCGAGTAGTCGCGCTCCTTTTTCCGTGATGAATGGGTTGACGCGAGTCATGTCGAGGACGGGCACGCCCTCGGTGATGCAAACTATGAAGCGTACGCCCGCATCCGCGGCCTCCATCATTGCGTCCGCCGCGAACATCGGCGGAACGTATATCACCGTCGCGGTCGCCCGAGTCGCTTTCACCGCCTCGGCTACTGTGTTGAATATCGGGACCTTGTCCTCGAACTTCTGCCCGCCTTTGCCCGGTGTAACCCCACCGACCACCTGGGTGCCGTACTCGATCATCTGCTTCGTGTGAAACGACCCGTCCCGTCCCGTGATTCCCTGAACGATGAGACGAGTGCTCTTGTCGATGAAAATGCTCACGCTGCTTTCCCCGTCGCGAGAGCAACCGCTTTTTTCACGGCTTCGTCCATGTCGGTCATAGCCGAGAGCCCGTTCTCCTTGAGGATCTTCACTGCGATTTCTTCGTTGGTGCCGGTGAGCCTGATTACGAGCGGAACCCTGAGAGGATTTTGCTTGATCGCCGTCACGATTCCATTCGCGACGTCGTCGGTACGGGTGATTCCGCCAAAGATGTTGAAGAGAATCGCCTTCACATTAGGATCGCTGGTGATGATCCTGAGTGCGGCGACGACCTTCTCGGGATTCGAAGAGCCGCCGATGTCGAGGAAGTTTGCCGGCTCGCCTCCGTAGTACTTGACGAGGTCCATCGTGGCCATGGCGAGGCCGGCGCCGTTGACGATGCACCCGACATTTCCGTCGAGCTTGATGAACGTGAGGCTCGCCTTGCGTGCCTCGACCTCGCTCGGATCCTCGGCCGATTCGTCGCGGAGAGCCGCGATGTCGGGCCGGCGTTCCAGCTCGTTGTCATCGATCACCATCTTGGCGTCCAATGCCACGACGTCACCGGTTGGCGTCGTCACCAGCGGATTGATCTCTGCCAAAGATCCGCCGTTCTCGAAGAAGGCCTTGTAGAGCTGCTGAAGAATCTTCGCAGCCGCGCGGACCTGCTTCATGTCCGAATAGAGGAAGAACGCGAGCTCCATCGCTTGGTAGAGCTGAAGTCCGTATCGCGGATCAACGGGACGGCGGAGGATCTTGTCCGGCGTCTTGGCGGCGACTTCCTCGATGTCAATTCCGCCGGCGGGGCTCGCCATGAAAACCGGCCGCTTGGAGGCGCGATCGACGATGATGCCGACGTAGGCTTCGCTCGCGATGTCGGCTGCCGGCGTGACAAGAACCTTCTGCACCGGAAGACCCTTGATGGTCAGCTTGAGGATCTGTTCTGCGATGCTCTTCGCGTCCGCCGGTGATTTAGCGAGCTTAACTCCGCCCGCTTTTCCGCGACCGCCGGCGTGAACCTGCGCTTTTATGACGACCGTTGTACCGAACTTGCGCGCGATCGCTTCCGCTTCTTCCGGAGTGGTGGCCACCTCTCCAGGAGGAATTGGTATGCCGTACTTCCGAAAGATCTCTTTTGCCTGATACTCGTGGATGTTCACTCTAACTCCGGACGCATACGGACATGCGTCTTGTTGATCGGTGTGTGATCTACGGGATGATTTCAGTGCCGCCAACGCCCTTGACAGCTGCCCTGCCCTTGCTCAACTCGGTAATAATGGCACGGCCATTAGTTCGACGCACGTAGTCGGCAGCGGCAGCAACCTTGGGCGCCATACTTCCTTCGCCGAACGCTCCTTCACGCGCGAGACGATCTGCTTCACCCACGCTCATCGAGCTGATAACGCGCTGGTGATCCGTTCCCCAACCCGTATAGACGGCGTCGACATCAGTGAGAATCATGAAAAGCTCGGCGCCCAGCTCTCTCGCAAGAACCGCGGCAGCGAGATCCTTGTCGACCACAGCGTCGACGCCCTCCAGGCCAAGCACCGGGTCGCGATAAACCGGGATTCCGCCACCGCCACACGCGATGACCACGGTGTCGCGGTCGACGAGAAGCCGAATCGTCGACAGCTCGTGAATCGCCAATGGCATTGGACTTCCCACGACGCGCCTGAACCGACCCTTGCCATCCTTCTTCACTGGATGCCCTTCTGCGCGCAGCTCTCTCGCGCGGCCGACGGAGAGTCCGTGGCCGATGAACTTTTTCGGATCCTTGAGCGCGGGATCGTCTGACGCCACTTCGACCTGGGTAAGTACCGTGACCACATCGCGGTTGCTTCCCGCCTTTCTGAGCGCATTCTCCAGAGACTGCTGCAGCATGTATCCAATCCAGCCGGCCGTTCCGGCGACGAGAACGCCGAGTGGGAGCGGAGCTACTTCGTTCCTCGCTTTCTCGTTCCGGACCAGCTCGTCACCAACCTGCGGTCCGTTTCCGTGGACGACCACGACGCGCCATCCGTCGAGCGCGAAATCGACAATAGGGCCGAGGCTCGCTCTGGTATGTCGGAACTGGTCGGCGATCGTCGAGCGTTCTCCCGGAGGAGAGAGAGCGTTGCCGCCGACGGCGATCACCGCTGTGGGGGCTGGCGTGTTGGTCATTTTCGGCGTTCGATGAGTGCTCCCAGCGAGTCGTACGCGATTCCAAACGCCTTCAAGTCCGCCGCTGCGAGTGCCGCGCGCATCCGATTGTACAAGCGCGTAACCCCGGCCCGGAACGTCGAGTCGGCCGTCAGACCAGGCGCAGTAGAGACTGGCTCCCATGGAGCGGAAGTGAGCTCGCGCGCAATTCCAGGTGCGCGATAGTCAGCTGAGCTGGGAAATGCAGTGATCCAGGTTTGTGCGATGGGATCGGGAGCGGGATCGGCCGCCATCATCACTCTTCCAGTCCGCGCGTTGACGAGAGCAGTGGCCGCGTGTCGGAAGTAGCTGCGCTCTTCTCCCGCCAGCACGAAGTGTTGGCTGAGCGGATAATTGGAAGACGCCGAATAGAGCTCAACCTTCCAGTAAAGCGTATCGGCGTGAAACATCGGCTCTATCATACTTCCCTGGGTGAAGACCGGCGCCAGCTGCCTGACTCTTGTCCGCAGATCGCGCACGGAAATGAGTCGGGCGCGACGAGGAATGGAATCGGAGAGAAGGTCGAGGGACTGATAGGCCCAGGCGTATCCGAGCCGTGACAGACCATCGCCGAGACGCGCTCCGGCGACGTCCAGCTGGGGGTCTGACACCACCACGAGCCCTCGCGCGCCAGGATAGACCAGAGAGTCCTGACGGAGGAGCTGTTGTCCAGCGGCGCTGGTCGTGACGCTATCGAGCGCGGCTGACACGGCAGATCCGGCGACCGCCCCGTAGGAAGAAGCGTTCAACGTGAACGCGCGCCGCGTATAGTCGGCCCTCGTCGCGACATACGAACGCTCGCGCGCCAACTGCACGGTCTTAGGGGTGACGCGCCGGACGACGAGAGGAACTATCTCCTGAACCGTGACCGAGAGGATTACGATCACGGTTACGGCTACGAAACTCGTGCGCAGCTGTCCGGTCCATCCACTCAGGAGAACCGTGATGGAAGCGGCAGCAGTCGCGATCGAGAGCAGGAGCAGGCCGGGAAGAAGCCACTGATGATCGACGTACGAGAAGAATCGCTCGTCCCCCGTCCCCTGAATCAGCAGATCGTACGACTCGAGTCGATAGCTCCACATGGTGATGAGGAGGAGGACAGCGGCCAGGACGCTCAGATGCCGGCGCACGTGGGCACTCATCCGCAAGCCCGCCTTCTCCCACCTAAGTCCGGGCGTGAGCGAATAGAGAATGGCGATCAGGATCGACACCGACGCGACCAGCAGCGTAGCCCACGAATAGAGCGACTTCTCGAATGGCAACCACCCAGTGTAGAACCCGAGATCGTGCTGAAAGTATGGATCCGCCTCCCGGAACGTGACGTTGAGACGCGCGATGGCGAGCAACGTCCAATTCGGAAGGGCGGGAGTGAGCGCGGCCGCGATCGCGATGGACAAGACCAGCGCGAACCGATCGAGATACTTTCGAGGTACAGCCTCACCGAACTCGACGTTGGCAAGTCGCCGCGGGAGGGTAAGAGAGCCGATGCTTCGGCCGAGCGCCGCAAGATTCACGAACGCGAAGACGACAGCTAGAACCCAGCCAATGCCGTAAGTGAGGAGCATATCGCCCGCGCGCTCGCTCCACAGCGCTGCGGCTCCCATCGAGCCGTACCAGCTGTGATCAGCGAAGAGTGCGGAAACCGTGCGACCGCCAACGAGTAGTACAGCCGCGATGACGACCCCAGCGAGGAGGCGCCGGCGGGGCATCACATCAAACCTGAACGCCCTTCGCGCGGAGCCAACCCTCGATCTCCGACTGAATCCTGTCGAGCTGCTCCTTCGTACGCGCCTCGAAGCGCATGACGAGCACCGGGCCCGTATTGGAAGCGCGGATCAGTCCCCACCCATCGCCGAACAGCACGCGAACTCCATCGACCGTGATGACCTTATACCTGGCGCCGAAGTATTTCCTGGCCTCTTCCACGATTCCGAATTTCTTGTCATCGGGACAATCGACGCGTATCTCGGGCGTGGATACGAACCGCGGCACGTCGGAGAGAAGCTCGCGAACGCTCTTTCCCGAGTCCGCGATGATGCGGAGGAGCCTGGCTGCTCCGTAGAGAGCGTCATCGAATCCGTAGAAGCCCTCCGAAAAGAACATGTGGCCCGACACCTCACCGCCAACCGGAGCGCGGGTTTCGTGCATCTTCTCCTCGATCACCGAGTGTCCGGTCTTCCACATGACTGGAATGCCACCCGCTTTCTCCACTGCCTCGCTCAGCGCCTGTGAAGCCTTCACATCGAATACGATTGACTGCCCTTTGCCTGTGCGGGCCAGCGCATCGCGGGCGTAGATGATCAGGAGAATATCTCCCCAGATGATGTCGCCCTCCTCGTCGATGACTCCGATTCGGTCAGCATCGCCGTCGAACGCAATTCCAACGTCGGCCCGATTCTTTTTCACCGCCGCAATCAGATCCTCGACGTTCCTGGCGACAGTCGGGTCCGGGTGATGATTCGGAAACGTTCCATCGCTCACGCAGAACAGGCAACACGGCTTGATTCCAAGCTTCGGGAAAAGCTTCGGCGCCACCAGCGCCCCAGCTCCGTTGCCGCAATCGAGAATCACTTTGAGGTCGCGCGAAAGCTTGCCAATGCGCCCCGTGATATCGTCGATGTAACGATCGATTACCTGCTCCTGGCGAAGCGTGCCCTTCCCTCTCGGAAACTTCCCCGCAACGGCAAGGTCATAGAGATGCTGGATGTCGGCGCCGAAAATCGATCTAGTGCCGAGGCCCAGCTTGAAGCCGTTGTACTCGCTCGGATTGTGTGAACCGGTGATCTGGATTCCGCCAACCACATCAAGATTGTGCTGCGACCAATACGCGAGGGGCGTCGGTACTATTCCGATATCGACGACGTCAACGCCGGCCGCCAGAAGACCCGCCACCAGTGCCGGGAGGAGTTTTTC
>CATPBN010000348.1 GCA_955652635.1 uncultured Gemmatimonadaceae bacterium | reverse complement strand
GCGTGAGATTGGCGCCGGAGGAATGGCGACGGTCTATCTCGCGCGCGACATCAAGCACCACCGCAAGGTCGCGCTGAAGCTCCTCGATCCCGAGCTCGGCGCGGTCATCGGCGCCGAGCGGTTCCTCGCGGAGATCGAGGTCACCGCGAACCTTCAGCATCCGAACCTTCTCCCCTTGTTCGACAGTGGTGAAGCGGACGGTCTCCTGTATTACGTCATGCCCTACGTCGAGGGCGAGTCGCTCCGCACCAAGCTGACGCGGGAGAAACAGCTTCCCGTGGACGAGGCCGTTCAGATCGCAGTGGCGATCGCGTCCGCGCTCGACTACGCGCACCGGCACGGCGTAATCCACCGCGATCTCAAGCCCGAGAATATTCTCCTGCACGAGGAGCAGCCGCTCGTTGCCGACTTCGGGATTGCGCTGGCCATCAGTAAGGCCGCCGACCAACGCATTACGCAAACCGGCATTTCCCTCGGCACTCCGCAGTACATGTCGCCCGAGCAGGCGACCGGCGATCGCACCGTGGACGGGCGCAGCGACATCTATTCGCTCGGCGTCATCACCTACGAGATGCTGACCGGCGAGCCTCCGCACACCGGCAGGACCACTCAGGCCACGATCGCGAAAGTGGTCATGGATCGCCCGCGGAGCATGCGGCTCTCACGCGACACGATTCCCCCTCACGTCGAAGCAGCGGTGTCACGTGCGCTCGCCAAGCTTCCCGCGGACAGATTTCACACGGCGCGCGAATTCGGAGCGGCGCTGCAGGGCAAAGGGATCCCAACCCCTTACGAGACTACCCCAACGGAAGCTGTTGCGCGCACGGGGACTACACCAGCATCGCGGCGGCGGAAGCTCATAACCATTGCGGCGGGCGTGATTGTGGGCGTGCTCGCCGTCATCGCGGCTCTGGCGCCCTGGCGAAAGTCGACGGAAAAGGGCAGCAGCACTTCGGTGGCGAGCTTCTTCGTCGACCTGCCCATGTCACACGGCGTGCGCGAGCGAGTCGGAAGCGTGGCAATCTCGCCCGACGGAAGGACCGTCGCGTTTGTCGCTCAGTCTGATTCCACCTCGCATGTCCACGTGCGGCGTGTAGAAGACCTCGAGACGCGACTCGTCCCCGGAACGAACGGCGCGATGGATGTGGCGTTCTCGCCTGATGGAACTTGGCTGACCTTTGCGACGACAAGTGGCGCTTTACGGAAGGCACAGCTCGATGGAAGCTCGATGATTACGATTGCGGACGGCTTGAAGTACTTCGGCTCGCTGACCTGGGCGAACCCGCAAGCGTTGGTCGTGGGAGGCGCGTCCGTCGCGCACAACGGCCTCGGCATTCTGGCGTCGTCGAGCGGTGCCGTGCGTCCTCTCACAAGACCAGCGACCCGACTCGTATCGCACGGCATGCCGTTGGTTGGACCGGATGGCGAGACGTTGCTCTTCGAGGACTGGGGACCGGCGTTCACCGAAGACGACTTTCTCGCGATCGGGTCGCTCTCGAGCGGAGAGTTCGTGACGACGCCGCTGCTCGCGGTTCAGCCGATTGGAATTGTCGACGGGAGAATTGTCTACGTCAGGGCCAGCGGCGCGATCATGGCGGTTCCGTTCGACGCTCGCAGCCGACGGATTACCGGCGACCCGATACGCGTGATGGAGGGCGTCGGCGCCGACAATCGTGGATTGCTCGGCGACAGCCCTCACACGCTCGCCGGTCTATCATCGAACGGGACTCTGGTCTACACGCGAGGCCGGCCGACGCAGCATCTCGTCTCCGTCGATTTGGCCGGGAATCAAACCGCGGCGCTCACATCAGAAGACCGGGACCATCTTTCGCCGTGGAGCGGCGGCCCGCGCTTCTCGCCCGACGGCCGCCGCGTCGCCGTAACCGTCATCACATTGCGGGGCGATACGACGAGCTCCGACATCTGGATACTCGATGTAGTCACCCGAACGTTCACGCCGCTCACATCGCTTGGTAACGTCGTCGCCCCCGAATGGACTCCGGACGGGCGGCGTATCGTGTTCACAACCTGGTACGAGAAGAAACCGACGATCTGGGGACAGGTCGCCGACGGAAGCCAACCGGCGGAGAGGATTCTCGAATTGCCCGACGGGCAGGTTGTGAGGAACCCCAACGTCACGCCCGACGGCCAGGGCATCGTTTTCTGCAAGGTCACCGATCTTCTGGGAAACTCCGACCTTTTCTATCTGCCTCTTGCTGGCGAAAGAAAGCCGCAGCGGATTGCCGGACCGTTCGGGTTTGGATGTGACGGCCGGGTATCGCCGGATGGACGATGGCTCGCGTACGTAGCGAACGAAGATGAGAAACCCAAGGTCTATGTCCGTCCATTCCGGAGCGCCGGCTCACAGGTACAGGTATCGCCGGCAGGCGGAGACACTCCGCGATGGTCACGCGATGGGAGCCGAGTCTACTACCGGCAGGTCGAGTCACCGCTCGGACGCGGCTCCTTGTTCGTCGCTCGTACCAAGGCGACTCCGAGTGGCATCACTGTCCAGCAACCGCAGCGAGTTGCAGCACTTGGGGAAGGCGGTGTCTACGATATCAGTCCCGACGGCTCACACGCCGTGATGTTCGCCGAAGGCGATAGTCGTGTACAACTCGTCGTGACTGCGAACTGGATCGCGCAGCTTCGCGCGCGCATCGACGCAAGTAAGTAGCGACTCAATGGCGAATACAGCGGAAACTGAGCGTCGGTCGATCGGCAGCGGCATTCTGGAATCTGTCGCGCAGATGGTGCACGACACGAAATTCGCGCTTGCGGGACTGAGAGGCCGGGGTACGCCCGAGCCGCGTTCGCTATGGGAAGAACAGTACCGGTCAGGTCAGTGGAATTATCTGGACGACGCCTCCGAGATCGCGCACTACATGGT
>CATPBN010000347.1 GCA_955652635.1 uncultured Gemmatimonadaceae bacterium | reverse complement strand
GCCCGGATCTTTCTGAATTGTCAGCGTGCGGAACGACATTTTCATTGCGTCGATCGTGAGCAGCTTCCCGACGAGAGTGTCGCCCAACCCGAGAAGCATCTTGATCGCCTCTGTCGCCTGAATCGTTCCCACCAGGCCCGGCACAACGCCGAGGACGCCACCCTCGGCGCAACTCGGCACCAGGTCTGGTGGCGGGGGGTCGCGAAAGAGACACCGGTAGCACGGCCCGTCGGACGCGCCGAACACCGAAGCCTGCCCCTCGAAGCGGTACACGCTCCCGTACACATTCGGAATTCCCAGCAGCACCGAGGTGTCGTTGACGAGATATCGCGTCGCAAAGTTGTCGGTTCCATCGACGATCAGATCGTAGCCCCGCGCGATCTCCAACGCGTTTTGTGAGGTCAGGCGGGTTCGGTAGGGTTCTACGGTCACGTTCGGATTGATGTCGAGCAGCCGGTCGCGCGCCGAATCGATCTTGGAGCTACCGACTGAGGAGGATCCGTGCAGAATCTGCCGCTGGAGGTTGGAGAGATCGACCGTGTCGAAGTCGATGAGGCCGAGCGTTCCGACTCCGGCCGCGGTCAGGTAGAGCGCGACGGGAGATCCGAGCCCACCAGCTCCAACCAGCAGCACACGCGACCGCTTGAGGGCGCGCTGGCCGTCTTCTCCCACCTGGGGAAGGAGAATGTGGCGGCTATAGCGAACCAGCTCCTCTCTCGTGAGCTCGGTGTTGTCGCGCGCGGCTTGGGTGTCGGCGTCCATGGTATATTGCGCTCTGATTCAGTTGCCTCGACTACAGGACGCTAACCATTGTCCGCCCTTCCAGCAACGCTTCTGACGCCTTCGCGACCCGATGCTATTCAAACGCTTCTACGACGATAATCTCGCGCAGGCAAGCTACCTGATCGCGTGCGAGCGCACGCGCGAAGCTGTCGTCGTCGACCCCAATCTCGACATCGCCCAGTACATTCGCGCCGCCGGTGCAGAGCGCGTCCGAATCACCAACGTGACCGAGACGCACATTCACGCAGATTTTGTCTCGGGTGCGCAGGCGCTGGCGTCCGCCGCCGGTGCAAACCTGCACCTGTCCGCCGAGGGGGCGAAGGATTGGGGATACACGAGTGACGCGCTCGACAACGCGCAGCCGCTGCGGAACGGATCGGAGATCTCCTTCGGCAAGGTTCGGATGCGGGCCGCGCACACTCCCGGCCACACCCCGGAGCATTTGATTTTTTTTGTTTCCGATCTCGAGCGCGGTTCGGAGCCCGTCGGAGCCCTGACCGGAGATTTTGTTTTTGTGGGTGACGTAGGTCGGCCCGATCTGCTGGAGCGCGCAGCCGGCGCTCACGGGAGCATGGAACGCTCAGCCGCCGAGCTGTTTCGCTCCCTCGGCGAATTCAAACGGCAGCCCGATCATTTGCAGATCTGGCCGGGACACGGAGCAGGCTCGGCTTGCGGCAAATCATTGGGGTCCATGCCCCAATCCACCCTTGGTTACGAGAAGCTGTTCAACTGGGCATTTGCCGGGATGCGCGAAGATGAGTTTGTTCGCAAGGTGCTCGAGGACCAGCCCGTTCCGCCCCGCTACTTCGCTTCGATGAAGAAGATCAACCGAAGTGGACATCCGGTCTCTGCAGCACTTGTGGCTCCCCGCGAGCTAGTGACCGAAGATCTCGACGCCGCTCTGAAAAACAGCGCATTCATCGTCGACACTCGGCCCGCAGAAAAATTTGCCGCCGGACATATACCGGGAACCGTCAACATTCCGCGCAACAGATCATTTCTGAATTGGTGCGGGGCGCTCGTTCCCGGGAATGGCGACTTCCTTTTGATCACGGATGCGGAGAGCGATGAGGCAGTAAAGCTCCTGTTCTCCGATCTGGCCAAGATCGGACTCAACCCCCACAGCGGTTATTTCGGCCACCAGGTCTTTTCCGACTGGACTTCAACGCGTGGAAAGCTGGAACAAGTGCACCAGCTCGAAGCGGTCCAACTCCGGAGCGCTGCCAACAATCACGATGTCCAGGTAGTTGACGTTCGCGGACCCGACGAATGGCGTCGTGGCCATATTCCGGGAGCTATACACATTCCGCTCGCGGCTTTACCTGACAGGATTGGCGAGCTGAATGCCGGCGCTTCGATCGTGCTCCACTGCGGCGGAGGCAGTCGATCGTCGATCGCTGCCAGTTTTCTACAGGCACGCGGGATGAACAACGTCTCGAACTTGGCCGGCGGGTATGAAAGCTGGGTAAAGAGCGGTTTGAAGGTCCAGTGAGTCACCCGGTTATCCTGCCCCCCTCCCTCGGGCGACGACGCCGACCAGAGGAGCCCACGAGCTGGAGAGAGCGCGTAAGTGCCCTGCGATACGTGCCCGCGCTTTTCCGCTTGATCTGGCGCACGCACCGCGGTTACGCGACCGCGATGCTTGTGTTGCGGGTGGTCCGGTCACTGGTCCCTGTCGCCACGTTCTGGGTCGGAAAGCTGATAATCGACTCGGTAATTGCGGCGAGAGGCGGGAGCGGAAGCCTGACGCAAGTCTGGCGCTACCTCGCGCTCGAGCTCGGCATCGTGCTTACCGGAGAGATCCTCGCGCGCGCGTCATCGCTCGTCGAGAGCCTGCTCGGAGACCTTTTTTCCAACGCTATGAGCGTGCGACTGATGGAGCACGCCGCGAAACTCGATCTCGCACAGTTCGAGGATCCCGAGTTTTACGATCATCTCGAGCGCGCGCGACGACAGACCGTTGGTCGAATCGCGCTCCTGACGCTCCTGCTCTCAATGTCCCAGGACGCGCTCACGCTCCTGACGCTGGCGGGAGCGCTGATCGCGTACAGCCCCTGGCTTTTGCTTCTGCTTGCGATCGCCGTGATACCGAGCTTCCTGGGAGAAACCCACTTCGCATCTCTCGGCTACTCACTCCTCTTTCGCTGGACTCCGGAGAGGAGGCAACTCGACTACCTCCGCTACGTGGGTGCGAGCGACAAGACGGCGAAGGAAGTCCAAATGTTCGGACTGGCGCCGTGGATTACTGAACGATACGCCACGCTGTCCCAGAGATTCTACGAGGAGAATCGCGACCTCTCGATACGACGCGGGTTGGTGAGCGCGCTTCTCTCGATTCTTGGCACGATCGGATATTATGCCGCATACATCATCATCCTGCTCCACGCGGTCCGCGGCGACATCACCATCGGGATGTTGACTTTCCTCGCCGCGTCGTTCGCTCGAGGCCGCGACGTCATCCAGAGTATACTTCTCTCAGCGAGCAACGTTTACGAACAGGCTCTGTATCTTCGCGACCTGTTTGTCTTCCTGGACATGCGCCCGACGATTGAGTCGCCCCCAAATGCACGCCTAGTCCCGAAGAAAATAGTGTCGGGCTTCGTTTTCGAGAACGTTGGTTTTCGCTATCCGGGGAGCGATCGGTGGGCAGTCCGAAACGTCGACATGGTGCTCGAGCCCGGCGAGCGAGTGGCTCTCGTCGGTGAGAATGGAGCGGGAAAGACGACCATTACGAAGCTTATGGCACGCCTCTACGACCCGACCGAAGGCAGGATTACGCTCGACGGCATTGATCTGAAGGAGTACGATCTCGTGAGCTTGCGTCACGCGATTGGCGTGATCTTCCAGGATTTCGTTCGCTACGACATGCGCTTCGATGAAAACATCGGCGTCGGCGAGATCGAATCCGTTCGCGCCGATCTCGACAAGAGCAATGGCACACCCTCTTCTATCAGCACCGCCGCCGAGAATTCTCTCGCCGCTTCACTGCTGCCAAGGTTCACAAAGGGGTATCAGCAGATGCTCGGCAGAAGATTCGACGACGGAGTCGATCTCTCCGGCGGTGAATGGCAAAAGATAGCCCTCGCGCGCGCGTACATCCGCGACGCGCAGGTCCTCATCCTCGACGAGCCGACCGCGGCGCTCGACGCGCGCGCCGAGTACGAGGTATTTCTTCGTTTCTCGGAGTTGGTAGCCGGTCGGATGGCGGTCCTGATCTCCCACCGTTTCTCCACGGTGCGCATGGCCGACCGGATCATCGTCCTCCGGCACGGCAAGGTCGAAGAGCAGGGCTCACACGAAGAGCTCGTCGCAAAGCACGGGCTTTACGAGGAGCTGTTCACCATGCAGGCCGCTGGGTACCGCTGAAGGGGCGGAAGGGGGAGGGGGGAAGGGAGACGCGGGAAGCGGAAGAGAGAGAGACTGATCGCCGACATCCGCATTCGGGGGTTTCCGCTCAGGCGGAACTCGCAGTCCCCGTCCCGCTTCCCTCTTCCCACTTCCCTCTACGGATTCAAGTAACGCTTAAACCAGCCCAGTGCCTCGCTCCACCACAGTCTCTGATTCTGGGGCTTGCCGATCCAGTGCCCTTCATCAGGAAAATCGATGAGGCGACTCGGAACTCCCTGACGCTGCAACGCCGTGAATAACGAGAGTCCCTCGGTGTAAGGAACGCGATAGTCGAGCTCGCCAACCACCACGAGATGCGGAGTGTGAAAGTTTGCCGCGAAGAGGTGCGGCGACCAGCGCCGGTACGTCGCTCGCATTGCGTTCTTGTCCCAGTACGGACCTCCCATCTCCCAGTCGGTGAACCAGATCTCCTCGGTCGCGCCATACATGTTCTCGAGATTGTACACGCCGGCATGCGTAAATAGCGCTTTGAAGCGGTTCGAGTGTCCTGCAATCCAGTTCGTCATGTATCCGCCGTAAGATCCGCCCGCCGCGCCCATGCGAGTGGAATCGAGCCAGCTGTTGCGCGCCAGAGCAGCGTCGAGACCGTTCATCAGATCTGTATAGACTCTCCCGCCCCAGTCTTTGGAGATCTGATCCGTGAATTTCTGCCCGTACCCGAATGAGCCGCGGGGATTGATTGCCACGACTCCGAAACCTGGCGAGGCGAACAACTCGAGATTCCAGCGACCATGCCACGTATCCAGCCACTCTCCCTGTGGCCCGCCATGAATGAGGAACAGAACTGGAAACTTCTTTCCCGGCTGGTGCTGTGGGGGCTTGAGAAGTAGTCCCTGCACGCTGTCGCCGTCGGCGCCCTTGAACCAGAAATCCTCGACAGGATAGAGCTTGAGCTGCGCGAGCAGCGGGTCGTTCTCGTGCGTAACGCGACGCACATCAGTCAATCCACGGGTACCGAGCGCGCCGACGTAAACTTCGGCTGGTCGTTCGGTCGCATCCTGGAGCCAGGCGATGGTATGGCCGTTCGCGGATATCGAAGGCGCGATATTGTTGCCGCCGCCGGTAAGCAGCTGCGGCGTCCCACTCCATCCTGATGCGCCCCGTGAGATTCGGTAGAATTTGGTCCTGCTCGCATCGACTGTGCTGAGATAAATCGCGTCGCCGCTAGGCGAATAGGCGTAGCTGTCAGCGTTTCTGTCCCATTTCGGCAAGAGCTCGCGCGATGTTCGAGTCTCGCGATCATAAGCCATTAGCCTGACGCGATCGGATTCGAACCCCGCTCGCGCCTGAGAGCCGTAGAGAATCGTACGACCGTCTGGAGAATAGACCGGATTCTGATCCGCGCCCCGATTGGCGGCGGTGATCACAGTCGCCGCGCCACCGGTCACAGGCACGGTGTACACGTTCAAATCGGTCGACCACGCATCCGCCCGCCCCTGGTCCTTGGCCGTGTACGCGAGCTCTTTGCCGTCGGGCGAGAAGCTGTACGCCTCGCTCCCGGCAAACGGTCCAGGCGGCACGTCGTACTTGACGCGACTGGTCACGTCCAGCAGACCAGTCCCATCCGGAGATACGACGAACAGATGCGATCGCGTCTCCGGCGTCCACTCGGTCCAATGCCGGTAGAGAAGATTGTCGGCAATGTGCGCTTTCACCTTTGAGGTATCGGCGGCTTTCGCGCGCTCGATGTTGCACGCGTCGGTGTCACAATCCGGATAGGCTCCTGACACGAAGGCGATCCGATCGGCCTTCGGAGACCACACGGGTCCGGTCGCACCCGTACTGACGTTTGATATCTGCCGGGCGTTGGTACCATTGGCGTCGACAATCCAGAGCTGTCCACCGGCTATGTATGCTACCCGTTTGCCGTCAGGCGACCAGCGAGCCTCGCTTGCAAATGTGGTCACGTTCGGGAACTGCCCGGCGCGCGTGGCGAGATTGGCTGGACCCGAATCTTGGATGGTGCTTGATCCAACGGGAGCAAGCATGGTGACAGTAGTGCGCTTGTTCGCGTTGACGTCGGTCGTCCGCAACGAGTACAGCACCCATGCCCCGTTTGGAGATATCTGTGGATCCCCGACATTTCTCACGGCGGCGAAATCCTCGAACGTCATTGGCCGCTGGACGCGTCCCTGAGCAGAAAGATTGACGGCCAGCAGTCCGGCCGCCGCAAACAGCAGGCGGGATTTCATTCGTGCTCGCTTGTAAAGGTTTTGTTTCGATCCGTGCAACACTGATCTCTCGCGGCGCTACTGCGGAATCGGTATCTCTTTCCACAGCGCCTGATCAAAAGTTCCAGCGGGGAGCTCCTCGTTGATGCGCACGTTTGCGTACTCCTCGCGCCACACCGGTCGGCCGTTGCGGACCACCAGGAACTCGGTTGGAATCTGGTAGCCCTGAATTTCCTTGTAGCCGCCGACCCGTATGTCGCTCACCAGGACACGCTCGGCGCTCTTCCCCCGCTGAATGAACCGGAGGAGAAGCAGCTTGTCGGCGTCGATCCACATCTGGTTGGACGTCGAGTCCGCGGCTTTTGCTCCGATGACATAAACTGGCCTGCCCTGCCACTCATCGGTGCGGATTACTTCGGTGTCGACGCTGAGCGAGTCGAGTCCACGCATGATCGCCGCTACCGGCGCAACGTAGACATCCGCGGTGAGGAGCAGAAGCGGATTCACCGAAGGCCGAAAATCCACGCGAATGCCGTTGTCGAATGAAGCCACCTTGTCATCAACCTGCACGAGGCCGCTCCGCTGCGTAGCGGGAAGGAACGCGATGCGCAGCTTGCCGGGAACTTC
>CATPBN010000346.1 GCA_955652635.1 uncultured Gemmatimonadaceae bacterium | reverse complement strand
CTGCTGCGTGCCGCCCATCACGTCGAGCAGCTCCTTCACGTTGTTGACAATGGACTTCTGAGTGATGCCGAGCGAGGCGTCCTCCTGCGGCGGCTTGACCAGGAGAGGAAACGCGATGTCGCCCGCCCAGTCGACCTGACCGCGGTACATCGTCGCAAACTTGGCGCTCAGGATTCCATGGAATGCCAAAACCTTCTTGGTAAGGGTCTTGTCTCCGGCGAGGATGAGACCCGCAGGACTCGACCCGGTGTAACGGAGATCGATCAGATTGAGAAGCGCCGCGACGTTCGATTCGAGCGCGCTCTTTCCGCGAAACGATTCCGCGAGATTGAACACGAGGTCCGGCTGCTCGTTCGTCAGCTCGTCGATCAGCGGCTGGACGGCGTCATCGACAGCCAGTCGGCGTGACGCATGACCGTTCGCGACGAGTGCAGCGTCCAGCTGGTCCAGAATCGGATCGACCGGCGGATCGAGCGCGTCCTTGCTGTGCAGTACGGTGATCTTCACCTATCGTCTGTCGCGTCGGTCCCGTCGATCGCGTTCGTGTGCCGATAGTTCATCATCACTGCAGTTCCGAAGGCGGTGAGCTCGATGAGCGTGGCGGCCTCGAGACCGGCCAGCTTCAGCTCGAGTTGCGCAACGCGCTGGGCGAGAAAGTCCACGAACTGTCGCACGACGGATGCGTTTTCACCAGTCCAATACGAGATCCTGGTTACGATCTCGCGCTTGTGACGGGCGATGAATTCCGTCGCCGACACGGCGCCAGGCGCGTGCTGTGCGTCGGCGAAGATCGTTTTCAGGTCCCCGTCGAAGATCCGCTGATCGCGGATCGGAATGCGCTCCTCGCTGTCCTTGTAGTGTTCCGCGAGTGTGTACTGCATCGCCGTCACCGGAAGGTCATCCTCCGACGGCTCCGGAACTTCGGGCACCTGGTGCGCGATCTCCTTCATCACTCTGTCCACGTATTCCAGCTTGGCGATCGCGCCCCATCCCTCGTACCCACGACGCCAATCGATATCCGGCGTGAGCCACACCGCAAACGTCTCGGCGAAATCCTCGTCGGGATGCTTTTGCGCGTACCAGCCGAGAATGTGTCGCACGAAATCGTGCGAGAACGGGTCCGCGCGGTATCGCTCTCGGTACGGACGCGAGTAGGGGCCGAACATCTTTCGCCAGTCGGGCCGGTCGTAGAGTCGGTACGCATAGTTGAACGCGTGCCCCGCTTCGTGACGAAGATATCGCGTCGATTCTTCCTCGCCCTCGACGGTCGTCGAGTAATCTTCCTCGATCCTGGAGAGGCGTGCATCGGCCAGATAGAACGGCACTCCGATCAGCGGTATGCCGTCGGGACATCCCCATTGGTCGCTGAGGTATACCGGGGGACGGAAGTCCAGGCCCTTGGCGGCGAGCTCCTCGTACAACTGATTGACAAGCTTTTCGAGCAGCGTCCCCCGAATCGCCAGACCAATGTCGGAGATGCGCTGCGCAAGAAGGGCGTGGCGCTCGCCTTCCCAGTTGGGGGCCGTTTCTTCCACACGGGGGAGTCGGGCAAGATTAGCACCGCCCGCAGCCCCCAGCCGGCCCGCCGGTAGCCCCCGGCCGGTGGTCTTCAGTTGTAGTTCCCGACCAGATGCAAGAAGGCCCCGCGATGCCAGCGGGGCCTTCAACCATCCTTATGGTAGCAGCCGGACTTAAGCTGCTCGGGTCGCGGATTCTAAATCTGCGTCGGGCACCGGTCCCCAAATGTAAGCAGAGAAAACGGGCGTCGGCTCCGTCTTGTCTCCCCTGGAGATTATGATGCCGAGCGGCTCCCGGGAGACTGATTCCTTACGATCCTTCTTCATTCTGCTCTCACTTGGTTAGGTGACACACTATGCCTCGCGGCCTATAGAAGCACCCGACGTGCCCGCATGTACCGCATTTTTAAATCGTTTGTAATCAAGGAGTTGCGAAAGCGCCGCGCATTTCGACGTGCGAAGCCGTCGCGAAATGACACACGCTCGTGGGACACCTGTGTCGATGAGACACAGGGGCTAGCTGGCGATCTTCCTGGCTAGAAAGGTCTTGGAGGAGCTGGAATCGTCTTCGACCGATATCGACCAGCCCTTGTACTGGCGGCGCAGCTCGGCGAGGGAGACACCCCTCTTGCCGCGGACGATCGTTCCCACCAGGTGAACGCCGCCGTCCCGGGTCGCACCCTGAAGAAGCTCGAACGCGCGACCACGCTCCTCGAGGGACAGGTCGCTGAACGCCTCCGATGTGCAGACGAGAGCACCGAGTGGCACGTCGGGCGACCAGTCGGAGAGATCGGCAACATAACTCTTGATCCGGTCGCCGAGACCCGCCGCGTGAGCGGCGTTCATCACCCGCTCGAGTGAGTCCACTTCGCGATCGACCGCGGTCACATCGCACCCGTGCGCCGCCAGATACAGCGCAGTACGATCTATCTCTCCGCCTGCGACGAGGACTTTCGACTCGGCGGGAGGATGAATCTCGCGCGCGAGGATGCCATCGGGCCGGATCCCCCAGTGTTCGGGCCGGCGATACTCCTCGAGCAGCTTCAGGCGCTTCCGGCGCCAGGTGTTGTAGGCGGGGATGCGAATGCGCTTTCGGATGATTCGATCGACTTCCGCCCAGAGCAGCAGTTCGTCCATCGCGAACTGCTCGCCGGCGCGCAGGCACGCGGCAGCCTCATCGCCAATCTTTAGTATGGCGGACCGCGACACCGACTCCTTGTAGTTCTCGATTTCGTTTTCTACGTAGAGCTCGTACTCGTGTTTGAGAGACCGAGGGCTCTGTTGCGTCATAACGTCAGGCAGGGGTGGACAGGTGTTTAAGGTAGACCGCCTGATGCAAGTCGCAAGAGCGAAGTTCGCAAAGCTCGACCGTAGCGATGTTCAAAGCGACACCACAATCGACCAGGAATTCAGCTCGTATTCTTTCCAATGCTCACGAGCGCCAGCTCCAGAATGTCTGTCTCTCGCACGAGGTCCGCCACGCGCGCCTCGACATCCTCGAAGCTTGCTCGACGTCCCATCAACTCGAGCACGTGCGCCGCCCGAACTGCAGCGCCCGCTCCGAAGTTACCGCACGCACCCCTGAATCCATGCGCGGCGCGCTCCAGCCCGGCGGAATTGCTAGTCGCCACGCAGCGTCGGATTTCGGCTAGAACGCCG
>CATPBN010000345.1 GCA_955652635.1 uncultured Gemmatimonadaceae bacterium | reverse complement strand
TACCAGACCCGCGCAAGCGTCATAGACGAGCGACCAGGCACAGCGGGGGATTTGATGGGGCACTCCCTCGCGCTGTACATCACGGTAGAAGATCTCGATAAGGTGGCGAACTCGCTGATCGGCGCGCCGGTCGTAAAGCCGCGACACAAGACCTTTTACGGCAGCATCGAGATTTATGTGCGTGAGCCGGGCGGAAATACCGTCGGGTTTGCGCAGTTCACGTGAACCGCGACTGACTACTGGGGGTTCTGATCCCCGGAACGGTCCCTCGCCGGCGCCGACGATCCGGAAAGGGCAGCTGACCGCTCGCGCTCCTTTCGTTCACGGATACTTCGCACCGCCTTCATGAAGTCGGCTTCGTTGATCGCTTGCCGTGCATGCCAGTTGATGTCGGCATTCATCGACGCAAAGGCGCGGTCTCGCTGTATCGTCGTCGGATTGCCCTGAATGTTGAGCGGGAGCATTGCGAGCAAAGCCGTAGGAATCGAAACGGGTCCCAGTCGTATCGCCTTCCTGTCGATTCCCCACTTGTAACCGCCCTTCTCGATCGTCCAATCCGTCGGATCTCGCCGCTGCGCGGCCGCTGCGATCGAATCGTTGTACGGCGCGATGGCGTCGGCAATAAGACTGTCGATCGTCTGCTTCACGGTCTTCGGAGTGCTGACTACAGGACCAGGCGGCTCCCATACTCGTGGATCAGAATACTGTGGACGAACACCCCTCGTTGGACCGCCAGTTCCAACCAGCGGGCCGGTGCCTTCTTCAGTTGCCTTCGTCACCGGACCCGATGGCGCGGGGATAGTCGTAGGAACCGAGACAGGTGCAACAACGTGTATCGCGCGCGGCGTCAACGGCTTCCCATCGCCGCCACTCTTGCCGGGGACGGGAGTCTTCACCCCACCCGAGATCCGCACGAAGCCAACGCGTTGCTCCCCGACGGTTTGTCGCCTTTGAGTCGGTGAAAGCTCCATGTTGACGATCAGCATCCGCATCAGCGCCACCGCCACCACCAGGTGCACGCCAAACGAAACGAGAAAGGGCTTGGAGAGCCTCTTCCTCGATCCGTCGGGTTCGGTAGTGGCGCGGCGGAAAATCATCAGGCCCGCGCCATTCCCGCAATCGGCTCCGGACGACGTCCAGCCCGCGCGTCATCGCCCGCTGCCTGCGCCACGAGCTTCTTCAAGACCCGACCTGCGCGAGTAGCAGCCTCGCGAAGTCTTTCGGGGGAGGTGATGAACGAAACGCGGAAGAACCCCTCACCTCCGGGACCAAAGGCCGATCCCGGCAGCACTATGACGCCCTCGTCCTGCAGCAATCGCTCCCCGAATACTGCGCTCGGAATGTTCTTGGGAAGCGGGCACCAGATGTACATCGTGGCCTTGGGCCTGGCGACGGGAAATCCGGCTTCGGTGAAAGCATCGGCGGCCGCATCGCGGCGTCTCTTGAACTCGGCGACGTTCGTCGGAATCCAATCGACGCACTCGTCGAGCGCAGTTGCCGCGGCTGCCTGAATTCCCATGAAAGTCCCCGTATCGATGAACGATTTCACCTTCGCGAGTCCGGCGATGAACTCCTGCTTGCCACACGCCCACCCACACCGCCAACCCGTCATGTTGTACGTCTTGGACATGGAGTGGAACTCAATCGCAACGTCGCGCGCGCCCTCGATCTCGAAGATGCTGGGAGGTATGTACCCGTCGTAGGCGAGCTCGGAGTAGGCATTGTCATACACCAGCAGGATATCCAGTTCCTTGCACCGCCGAACCATGTCCTCGAGATACTCCTTCGGGGCGATCGCCGAGGTCGGATTGTTCGGGTAGTTCAGGTACAGGATCTTGGTCTTGTTCAAAACATCAGCCGGAATCTTGTCCAGGTCGATCAGGAATCCGTTCTCGGGACGGAGCGGGTACTTGTACGGCGTCGCTTCAGCCAGCAGCGTTCCGCCGACGTACGAGTTGTAGCCCGGCTCGGGCACGATCGTGTAGTCGCCCTTGGTGGTGTAGGCGAACGCCAGGTGGGAGATTCCCTCCTTCGACCCGATGAGTGGAATAATCTCCTTCAATGGGTGGAACTCCTGATTGAATCTGCGCTTCATGAAACGCGCGACCGCCTCGCGGTACTCGACAAGGCCCAAGGCGAATCCGTACCGGCTCATGGTAGGAATACGCGCGGCTGCGGCAAGTCGTTCGATAACGGCCGGTGGCGGCGACAGGTCGGCATCGCCAGCGCCGAGGTCGATGACGTCGACTCCGCGCGCGATGAGATCCCGCTTCTTCTCGGGAATTCCGGACAGAGGGTACTCAGGGAGGCTCAGCAGACGATCCGTGTAGGGTGGCACTATCGGCTCTCTTGTACGGGGTTTGTCACGCGGCTGACACCTGGGATCTCCACTTCGACGACGTCGCCGGGGTTGAGGGGACCTACCCCCGCGGGCGTTCCTGTTGCGACGAGATCTCCGGGCTCCAATGTCATTATGCGCGAGATGTAGGCGAGGAGGGATGGGATCGAGAAGACCATCTCGCTGCTTTTCCCTCTCTGCCGCTCGACGCCGTTCACTCGCGTGACGACGCTCAGGCTGTCGAGGTCCGGAAGCTTTGACGACTCCTCTCCCAGAGGACAAAAGGTATCAAAACCCTTCGCTCTAGTCCATTGTCCGTCGGTTTTCTGGAGGTCGCGGGCCGTCACATCGTTCACCGCGATTATGCCTCTGATTCCGCGCGCAGCATCCAATTCAGACACCCATGTCAGGGTCTTCCCTACCACGACGCCGATTTCCCCTTCGTGCTCGACCTTCGATGATGCGCCGGGCAGTTTGATAGGGTCATTCTCCCAGACCACGCTCGACGGCGGCTTCAGAAAGATCAAGGGCTCTTTCGGAACTTCGTTGCCCAGCTCCTTTGCGTGCTCGCGGTAGTTGCGGCCGACGCAGACGATTTTTCCCGGACGGTATTTCCTGGTGGGCATCTCAGTTGGTCACGAGTAGAAGTCCTGGAGTTGCTTGGCGATCGTCTTCCATGGTCCGAACACCTGGCGGGCGGGCGGCAAATCCCGCAGCAGCGCTCTGCCGTACGCCTTGTTCACCGCGCGTGGATCTACCAGCACAATAACGCCGCGATCGGTCGCCGTGCGGATCAATCTTCCGAATCCCTGCTTCAGCCGCAGCGCTGCGTGCGGCACCATGTACTCTGCGAACGCGTCTCCGCCGCGCTCCACGATCGCCTCACAGTGCGCAGCGGTCACGGGCTCGGTGGGCACGCGGAACGGAAGCCGCGCGATGATCAATCCCCGCAGCGCGCGTCCGGGCACATCGACACCCTCCCAGAACGAAGCCGTACCTAGAAGCACTCCCCGGCCTGACTCGCGGAATTTTCTGAGGAGATTGTCGCGCGTGTCTTCACCATGAACGTAGAGCGGACGAGAGCGCTCGACTCCGCGGGCGCGTAGCTCGTTCGCCGCCGTTCTCACGTCGCGGTGGCTGGTGAAAAGAGCGAAGACGCCCCCGTCCGCGGCGTCGGTGACGTCGACGATGCTTCTCACGACAGCCTGCATGTGCCCAGCGGAGTCGACGTTGGGCGCGGGCGCGTCGGTCGGCACCATGAAGAGCGCGTGGGTGGGGTACTCGAACGGCGAAGGGAATACCTCCGTCACCACATTCGCGTCCATCGAGTCGAGCCCCAGCCTCCGCGAGAGGAAATCAAACCGCGTATCGCTGGTCAGCGTCGCACTGGTGAGGATGGCGGTCTCGACCTTCCTGAAGAGATCCTCGCGAAGGATCGGCGCGACATCAAGCGGGACCGATATGACGGCGACGTTCGCATCCCGTCCCCGCTGCTCGATCCATCTCACCATCGGCTCGCCCGCGGGCGGACGCAAGGTTCCTTCGAGCGCGAGCGCAGCCCCTTCCAGACGCCTTCCGACTGCCGCCATCTCGCCGATGAGGGGTAGCACCGCTTCGTCAGGCTCTTTCGCGCCCTCCATCCGAGTGCGCACCATCTCCAGTCCCGATTTGAGCGTCGTGATTTCGCCGAGCAAATCGGTGAGCGCGGCACCGAGTCCGGCGCTCCAGATCGGATCCTGCGCAAAGTCCGCCGTGAGCCGCTGAACCGACTCGCCGCGCATCTGCAGGTAAGCGTGCAGAAGGTCGAAGAGGAATGTCCCCTTCTCCCGCGCCGCCTCCACACTCGGCAGCAGGCTTTTTCGCACGATGTCCAGGCTAGCGGAATTGAGAAGGTCGGGGGCTCCCACCAGTCTGGCTTTCAGCGAGTGGAGCAGTCCGCTACCAATGCGAGAGCTCGCGCCGTACCGAGTGAGTCGGGCGAAGAGCTGGTAGAGACCGCGCCTGCTGACCGATGTGCCGAGGTGCGCGGCGGCCGCATCTTCAATATGATGCGCTTCGTCCACCACGAGGCGCGAGTACGCCGGAATCACCGCGGTGTCTTCCCAGTTCTGCTGGGCGCGCCGCACGGCGACGTCGGACATGAGAAGGTGATGATTCACCACCACGACATCGGCCTTCGCTGCCGCGCGTCTGGCCTGGAATAGAAAGCATGCTGCGTAATGGGGGCAAGCGGATTTGCGGCAGAGATCGGGCTCCGCCGCGACTTCGTCCCACACCTCGGGGCGCGGCGGAAACGAAAGATCGGCAAGCGATCCGTCAGTCGTGCGCTCCGCCCAGTCGGCAATTGCATCGAGCTCAGCGCGCGAATCGTCGGCGAGAAGAGTAGATGCGAGCAGCTTGCTCTGGGCGAGGCGCAGAAGACACAGGTAGTTCCGCCATCCTTTGAGCAGGGCAAACCGGACCTCCTGCTCCCCCTCGAACGCTTTCGCCAGAAACGGAAGATCCTTTCGGACCAGCTGTTCCTGGAGGTTGATCGTATTCGTCGACACGACGGTGCGCTCCCCGTTGTTGGCAGCCCAACGCAGCGCGGGCACGAGGTACGCGAGCGATTTTCCAACGCCGGTCCCTGCCTCCAGAAGCCCGACTCCGCCGTCGTTGTAGAGATCTGCGACGACACCCGCCATCTCACGCTGGCTCTCGCGGTCTTCGTACTGCGCCAGCTCCCGTGCAACTGGTCCGCCACGGCCTAGGTCGTGTTC
>CATPBN010000344.1 GCA_955652635.1 uncultured Gemmatimonadaceae bacterium | reverse complement strand
CTGGTTCGTCCGGATGACGCATCGGGTGCGCCTGGGATTTCCCCTGGTGCCCGGTGCGTCACGGAACTAGCGTCTGAACGGCGGCCGATACAGCGGCCCGAACTGGATGCGTCCCACAAACCAGGAGTTGCAATGAAGCGTACCTTTTTTGCAGCAGCCCTAGCTGGAGTCGCGCTGATTTCGTTCGAGGCGCGTGCGCAAATCACTCCGAAGTCGGTGCAGTTCGGCGTCGCCGCTGGCGTAGCGATTCCGACCAGCGACCTATCGAACACGACCAATACCGGTTTCAACGTGACCGGTATTCTCGGCTTCCAGCCCACGATGATTCCGCTCGGGGTGCGGATCGACGCGGCGTATAACCAGTTCGGCGCCAAAGGTGGCGGCGCAAACGCGCATTTTACCAGCGTCACCGGCAATCTGGTTTACAAGATACCGTCGACGGGCGTGTCGCCTTACCTCATTGGTGGGGCCGGGTGGTACAACACGGCGGTGAGCGTCACGGGTGGCGGCACGGGCTCCGAAAACGATTTCGGATGGAATGTCGGCGGCGGCATTACGTTGCCGCTGAGTGGATTCGAGACATTCCTCGAGGCGCGGTACAACCAGGTTCAAGTCACCGGCGGATCGCTGAAGTTCATTCCGGTCACGTTCGGAGTGATGTTCTAGACGCGGTTTCCACGGCCGCACCGAGTGGGGGAGAGCACAAGCTCTCTCCCGCTCTTTTTTTTGCTCTTCCGCGTCTGAACTCGTCCTTCAGACATACCCGATAGCGGTCGCCTTCCCGCACCAGTCGCCTACCCCGATGACCCCAGAGATGCAATGCGCCTGCTCGTAGTCGACGACGACAGCGCGATCCTCAAGCTGATCGCACGCGTGCTGCGCGACGAGTCGTACGCAATCGATGTGGCGTCGACCGGCGAAGAGGCACGCCTGCTCGCGCTCGTCAACGAGTACGACGGGATCATCCTGGATCTGCAGCTCGGCGACCGTCACGGCTTCGAGATCCTCCAGGAGCTGCGGCGGAACGGTCGCCGAACACCGGTGCTCCTCTACTCCGGGCTCAGCGACACGGATACGATCGTGCGCGGACTCGACGCGGGAGCCGACGACTACGTAGTGAAACCCGTCTCGAACGAGGAGCTCAGAGCGCGCGTGCGAACACTCGTTCGGCGGGGATCGGGAAATCGCGTGTCCGAGCAGGTGAGCGCGGGCAACCTGACCCTGAATCGCCTTACCAGGCGAGTAACCTGCGGCGCCGCGGAGGTGAGCTTGACATCTATGGAGCTGAAGCTGCTCGAACACCTGATGCTACGGACCGGCGAGACGGTTTCCCGGAGCGAGCTTCACGACCGAGTCTGGGACATGCACTTCGATCCCAGCTCCAACGTCATTGATGCCCACGTGGCTCGGCTTCGGAAGAAACTGGACAAGGCCGGGGCCTCCGCTGTCATCGCAACCAGGCGTGGCATTGGCTTCGTGCTGGAGCCCATACCTGCTTCAGGAGTAACGACTTAGCCGACCAGGCGGTCTGTGACCAACGCGTCATAGTCGCTTCATAAAGCCGTCACAGAGCGAGGTACATATTTGTGCCTCACCCAAGAATCAGACTATCGTGAGCCACGGCTCGCGGTAACTGGAGGCTCTGTAAGATGGTTGGGCTCCGCCGCTCAGTACTGGCAATCATAGTTGGAAGCGCGATCATCTCGAGCGCGGCCGTTGCCCAACGCAGAGCCTCCAGCAGTCTCACCCACATCGTCAGCGTTACCGTGCCGCCGCGCGTGAAAGTCCGGGTTGCATCGTTCTCACCAACCTCGACTTCAGCCGTCCGCACCGGAAGCGTCACCCCGGCCACTCAGGGCCTGTCGCTGAACGTAAGCGCGACGCAGGCGTGGGCGCTTTCCATCGGTTCAAATCCTTCGTCAGACCGCAGCGCGGTGCGCTGGTCGCTGGAGCCAGGAACAGGCTTCTCGAAGCTGACTTCGTCAACCATCAGAATCGCATCAGGCTCCCTCGGCGATCCCAGAGCGGCGACCGTGTTCTTTCGGAACGTTATCGACGCCGCCTCGACGGACAATCGGGATCAAGGCGGCCCGCCTGTAGTGCTCACGATATCGGCTCCGTAACTACCTGTCGGGAAGAAAAAAAAACGCGCCCGAATTGGGGCGCGTTTTTCATCTTCTGAAGATTGTCAGCGCGTGAAGAATGACAAACCGAGCAGGAGACCGATCAGGTTGCTCCCACCGCCACTGAATCCGTGCTCGTAGTTCGCTTCCATACGCGTCGCGAGCCTTCGGTCAGCGAAGGGAAGTTTCAGACCCAGGCCCAATCCCATGTAGCCGCTGTTGTTGTTGCCCCCGGCTCCCGAAACACTGAGCCCGGAAACACCGAGAAATGGCCGACCGTACAAGCCCTTCCCAACACGGTCGCCGTCGGGCTGATAGACGACGCCCAGCTGAAAGTCGTAGGTCGTCACTGACGCCCCGCCACCGTGAATCGAGTTGATGGCAACACGCGGCTCGAGCGCGAGGTTGTCCGACACGAGAAATCCTACTCGGAAGCTCTGGACCGGAAGCGCGACTACCGTCGTTCGAGGAGTGTTGAGGCCGAACAGGATGCCGCCATCTATCCCCAGCTCGATTGGATTGGACGCGTGCTGTCGCTGCGCCTTGGCGCCCGGAGCGGCAAATACCAGAGCAACAAAGCTTAGAACCGGTAGTCCTTTCATCATTAGAGTGGTGAAGAGTGGTGAAATTGGATGGAAATGGGCCGATGGGATTTCG
>CATPBN010000343.1 GCA_955652635.1 uncultured Gemmatimonadaceae bacterium | reverse complement strand
GTCTCAGGCGATATCTGCCGGTCACGTTTGTACTGATGTGGATCGCGACACTCGCCATTTCGGGTGTGCCGCCCCTCTCAGGCTTCTTCTCCAAGGACGAGATCTTGGGCGCTGTATTCGCCCGCGCTCAGGGGTCGACGCTCGCCACCGCAAGCTGGCTTGGAATTCCGGGGAGCACGCTCCTTTACGCTATCTACGCGATGGGGCTCGTCACTGCCTTGATGACGGCGATCTACATGACACGGATGATGCTTTACACCTTCCATGGTCCGAACCGAACCGGCGCGGAGGAAGAGCACCATTTGCACGAGGCGCCGTGGGTGATGACCGGGCCTCTCGTCGTCCTGGGAATTCTGACCGTCGTTGGCGGATGGCTCAATCTGCCAGGAGTGATCACTGACATTGCCCCCGTCGGCCGCGCGGGCATTCTCGATAATTGGCTCGAGCCGGTGGTCGGAGCCGCTACGGCTCGTGTAAGTGCGGGAGCCTCGCGAGTGCCGGCAACCACCGAAGAGATGCTCATGGGAATCGCGGTCGTGATCGCAGCGGCCGGTATCGTTTACGCCATTGCGCGTCTCAAGCCGGCACGACTTGTCCGGAAGCGTGATGCGATTCCGGAAGAAGGCTTCGAAGGAGTTGTCGCCAACAAGTACTACGTCGACGAAGGACTGGACAGAGCGATCGTCACGCCGACCTACGCGATCTCGAGAAATCTCCTGTGGCGCGTGGTCGACAATGGACTGATCGATGGCTTGCTCGTCAACGGAAGCGCTGCCGTTGCGCGTGGATTCGGCTGGCTAGGATCGCGCTTGCAGACGGGCAACGTCGGCATCTATGCGTGGGTGCTGGTAGTGGGAGTGGTGGCACTCCTTGGCGCCTTCACGCTGCGGTGACCTGACCAATGGCGAGCCTTCTCGAATCGATCGGCTACAATAGTTGGGTCCTTCCCGCGCTCTTGCTCATTCCGCTCGTCGGCGCCTTGGCCCTGCTGGCGCTCCCTGCGCGGGGCCAGGCAGCGGGTGGCGGCGTCGAGAACCCGGCTGCACGGCAGATCGCATTCTGGTTCTTTGTGCTGGAATTCGTCGTTTCGCTGGGACTCTGGTGGTCGTACAATCCGGGCGACAGCGGGTGGCAGGCTTCGATCGACATGGCCTGGATCCCGACCTGGGGCGTTCGCTTCACGCTTGGAATCGACGGCATCGCCTTGATGATGGTTCTCCTCACGACTTTCATCATGCCGCTCGCGGTCTTGGGAAGCTGGACCAGCATCCGCACCAAGGTCCGCAGCTACTATGCGCTCCTCCTCATTCTCACGACCGGAATGATCGGCGTTTTCCTGGCGCGCGATCTGTTCCTGTTCTACGTGATGTGGGAAGTCATGCTCGTCCCGATGTACTTCATCATCGGCATCTGGGGCGGGGAGCGGCGCATTTACGCGAGTCTCAAGTTCTTCGTGTACACGATGCTGCCATCGCTCCTCATGCTCGTCGCGATCATCTACCTCGGGATTCATGTAAGAACGGCCACGGGAACGCCCGACTTCAGCTACGATCATGTGTTGGCGGTGTCGAACGTACCCCAGCGAGCCGCTCTCTGGCTCTTCGCCGCATTCTTTCTCGCGTTCGCGGTCAAAGTGCCGATGTTTCCGTTTCACACCTGGCTCCCGGACGCGCACGTCGAGGCGCCGACCGCCGGCTCCGTGATTCTTGCCGGCATCATGCTGAAGATGGGCACGTTCGGATTTCTTCGGTTCGCGCTCCCGCTCTTTCCGGGAACAGCGATGAACCCGACGATCCGCCTGATCATCCTGGTGCTCGCGGTGATCGGCATCATCTACGGCGCGCTGGTCGCGCTGGTCCAGCCGGACTTCAAGAAACTGGTGGCATACTCATCCGTCAGCCATCTCGGCTTCGTCATGCTGGGGATTTTTGCTCTTACCCTCCAGAGTGTGCAGGGTGCGCTGTTGATCATGATCAACCACGGCATCTCAACGGGAGCGCTGTTCCTTCTCGTTGGCATGATCTACGAGCGGAGACATACCCGCGCGATCGATTCGTACGGTGGAATTGCGCGGGTAGTGCCGCTCTTTGCCGCGATCCTGACGTTCGTTTCCCTGAGCAGTATTGGGCTTCCCGGCACCAATGGATTCGTCGGCGAGTTCCTCGTGCTCATCGGCTCGTTCAAGACCTACCCCATTCTCGCTGTCATCTCGGCGACGGGAGTGATCTTCGCCGCCGCTTACCTGCTGTGGGCGCTCCAACGAATCCTCTTCAATCCGTTGGACAAGCCCGAGAACGAGCACATACCTGACTTGAACAGGCGGGAGCTCGCGCTTCTTGTCCCGCTTGTGGCAGTGATCATTTGGCTCGGCGTCTATCCCGCTCCTGTGCTTCGCCGGACTGAGGCTTCCTCGCAGCTGCTCATCAACCGCGTGGAAGGTCATGCGGATCTCCGTCCAATGCGCGAGGCGATCGGTCAATGAGCTTTGATCTGAGTCTGCCGGCGCAGCTCTCTGGCGCCCTCGGTCCCGACCTTTTCCTCATGGGCGGAGCGATGCTGCTCCTGCTCTGGGCCGGCTGGCGCCCTGAAAGCGATGAGCACCAGAAGAGCGTCGGAATCCTCAGCATTGCGTTGTGCATTTTCACGATGGTGTTGGTCGGGTACTATGCTCGCGAGAGCTACACCGCAACCGTTGGCCCAATCGCGGTGGACAATTTTCGCTGGGCTGCCGACGAGATCTTCCTCATCGCTACAGTTGGCACGATCGCCATGTCGCTGGACTACAACCGCCGCGAAGGCATTATGCCGGGCGAGGCGCACGTGCTTCTCCTGCTCGCGACATCCGGAATGATGATTCTCGCGGCGGCGCGCGATCTCATCATCGTATTCCTCGGGATCGAGCTCATGTCGATCGCGATTTACGTTCTGGTGGGAATGAATAGGCGCAGAGAGCGCTCAGCCGAGGGAGCGATCAAGTACTTCCTGCTCGGCGCCTTTTCGACTGCGTTTCTTCTGTACGGAATCGCTCTCGTCTACGGCGCGACCGGGGAGACCAACTTCGCCCGTATTGGGGCGAACATCGGCAAGTTCCAGCTGGAGCACAGCGCTTTGCTGCTCGTCGGGGTCGCTCTCCTCCTTGTCGGGTTCGGATTCAAGGTCGCAGCCGCGCCTTTCCATATGTGGGCGCCCGACGTGTACGAGGGAGCACCGACACCGATAACCGCTTACATGGCAGCCGCGGTCAAGGCCGCCGCGTTCGCGGCGTTCTTCAGGCTGTGGCTCGAGGCGTTTCCCTCACTCCTCACGACCTGGCATCAACCGGTCTGGTGGCTTGCCGCGCTGACGATGATCGTCGGAAATCTCGTCGCACTCGCTCAAAGAAATATCAAACGACTACTCGCGTACTCGAGCATAGCGCACGCCGGCTACATCCTCGTGGCGATGGTGGTCGGAACGAAGCTCGGTAGCTCCGCGTTCATGTTCTATCTCTTCGCTTACACCATGGCGACGCTGGGCGCTTTCGCGGTGATCGTCGCGCTGGGCGCGCGTGGCGAGGATCGCATGGGCGTCGAGGAGTATGCCGGACTGTGGACCGTGAGCCCCGGTCTGGCTGGTGCCATGGCGGTGTTCATGCTGGCCCTGCTCGGCTTTCCGATTTTCGGCGGCATTGGATTTTTCGCCAAGTGGTACGTTCTACAGGCAGCCCTCCAGGCCCCGTTCCCCCAGACGCGATTGGCAGTGCTGCTGGTCCTGACCAGCCTCGTCAGCGCGGGGTACTATCTGTACGTCGTGATGGTGATGTTCATGAAGCCGAGGGACAGCACGGCGGCGTTGCCGGAAAAGACCGGTGGATGGACGCGCGCCGTAGTGTGGGGCTCAGCCGCCGTCATTCTCATTTTTGGCCTGTTTCCGGATGCGATCGTCTCATTCACCCGGCGTAGCACGCCCACGACTGACGCGCCTTCGAGCGGGGGGGGCGCACCAGCTGCCTTGCCACGCAACACCGGCGCAGCGAGCAGCGAGGCAGTGGCGGTGCGCGCGGATCAGCTGCCGAGCGTGCGATAAGCTCGGATGCAACTCTCGCGCACGATTTTTCGTGAGTACGACATCCGCGGAGTCGCTGGCAAGGATCTCACCGAAGGCGTAGCGACGGCGGTCGCCGGCGCCTTCGCAGCGTTCCTCGGGGAGAAGGGTGTGAAGGGTGCTCTGGCCGTCGGTCGCGACAATCGGCCGTCCGGAGAAAAACTCCACCCGGCACTGGTGGCGGGTCTTCTGGCGAGCGGCGTTGACGTCGTCGATATCGGAATAGTACCGACGCCCCTCGCGTATTGGTCGCAGCACAATCTTGATGTGGTTGGCGGAATCCAGATCACCGGTTCACACAATCCGAGCG
>CATPBN010000342.1 GCA_955652635.1 uncultured Gemmatimonadaceae bacterium | reverse complement strand
ATGTTGATGAAGTCGCTCATCTTGACGCAAGAGGCGTGATTGTCGTTGGCGCGGAACGCCGCGCGCAGCTGATTCACCAGCGGATTGGTCGTGCCGTTGGGCAGATTGAGGCTCAACACATACGCGATGAGGTCTCCGACTTGCTCCTGCGGTCCAACGACGGTAATGGTGAAAGTCTTTGAAGTTCTGTTGCCGGCAGCGTCGCTGGCGGTGCACGTCACCGTTGTCGGACCCATCGGGAACATTGCACCTGACGCGGGCACGCACGAAGCAACCGTGACGCGAACGTTGTCGCTCCACGAAACGGTGTAGGCTGCGACCGCGCCGCTCGGCGACGTCGCGTTCACACGCATGTCGGCGGGAACGGTGATCGTCGGCGCTTCGACGTCGAGGACGGTGACTGACTGAGTCGCGGCAGCAGTGTTTCCTGCAGCGTCTCTCGCCGTCCAGATGATCGATGTAACTCCCACGTTGTACGGCGAATCCAGAGCGGCGCCATCGCTGCGTGCGCCTTCTACAGTGACGCCGGGACAGTTGTCCAAAGCAGATGCCTTGCCGACAACAACCGTCGCCGAGGCGAGGCCAGGGCTGTTGCCGCTCGAGACGTTGGCGGGCGCTGTGACCACGGGCTTTTCCTTGTCCTCGACGGTGATTTTTTGGGACGCGATGGCGCTCAGTCCGGCTGCATTCGTCGCAGTCCAGGTGATTATTGTAGTGCCTTTGGGGAACGCGGCGTTCAGCGCCAATCCGTCGTTTCTTACGCCGGCGATTGTGACACCGGTGGCATCACCGTTTACAGTAGCAACGCCGGGGTTCACGAGCGCATCACACGTTCCAACACTCGGACTGATGGACGCGAGTCTCGCGTTGGCGACAACAGTTGGCGGCGTCGTCAGAGCTGAAATGTCCGCGGGCGGGATGACCACCGGCGCGACGGCCGGACGCGGGAGCGAGAAGCGGACCGCATCGTTGGTGAGCGCAAAGAACGAGCGCACTCTTCCCGGAACGAACTCTGCTTCCGTGCCATCGGCATTCTCGATGCCTTGCGTCACTGGGTGCCACGCGTTGGTGACGATGGTGTTGGAAAAAGTATAGATCGTGATGTCGTTGGAGCCTTCCGCCAGGACGAGCTGCGCTGTCACGCGACCAGGCCCGTTATAGTATTCCGGCACGTTGTTGAACTGGAGTACGAACTTGCGATTTGGCGCAGTGCCCTGGGTCTCGTAGCGGATGTCGGAGTTCGGCGCACCCGAGTTGAGGTCCGTCCAGGCAACCGAGATCATGTTGTTGTACGGCGCATCGTAGGGCGAAGGAATCCCGCCGCCAGAGCAGCAGCCACCTCCGATGGACGGGTCGAAGCCGACGAAGCCGTTCGCGCCGACGTGAACCTTGCTGTAGGTGTTGCCGAAGAACGTAAAGTCGAAACCGAGTGGCGTGTCATACGCGACGCAGTCGTCGCACGACATCAGGAACTTCGCTGGCGCCGGCTGGGGGGTGAACGGAACGGATGAGACCGTGTAGCTCGGCGCGACAACGGAACCGTTCACGACAGCACGGGAGACGGGGACCGCGTTCGGCAGACTCGTTACGTCATTGGCGATGCGCGCAGCACTGATCGCAATCGAGCTCGAAGGCGACTGCATGGAATGCTTGAGCGAATCGGGAACCTTGATATCGACGACTGTAATGCCGTCGAGCGCAGGGTCGGTATTCGTCAACTTGGGGGCAGTCGTGCTATCGGAGCAGGACAGGATCGTCGCCAGGGCTAGAGCACCCGCGAAACCCGCTTTTATAAGGCTAAAAGGGCCTGGAAACAGGGTCGAACGGCGCATCGTAACTCTCATCGAGAGGGTTACGTATTAGACGACCGCCCGGACCAAGCCCAACAGCAGTTACGGTCCGCTAGAGGGCACTAACCCACTCTCACAGACTAGTTGTGAAAGCCATGTTTGTGATCGGAGACCGGTTGTTTATAGCCCCTCGCCGCCCATCAGAACTGCCATGATCGCCTTCTGGATGTGGAGGCGGTTTTCCGCCTCGTCCCAGACCCTGCTTTGCGGCCCGTCGATGACGTCGGCGGTGACTTCCTCACCCCTGTGGGCCGGGAGGCAATGCAGAAAGATGGCCCCTGCCTTCGCCCGCTTCATGATCGAAGCGTCCACGCGGAAGCCCTTGAACGCTTTCTCACGGACCGCCTGTTCTTCCTCCTGTCCCATCGATGCCCAGACGTCGGTGTTGACGACGTCCGCCTTGTTGGCCGCCTCGACGGGATCGCGCACTACGGTCACCTTGGCCTTGGATTGCGCGCGCTGGAGAATCATCGGGTTGGGGTCGTAGCCTTCGGGGCAGGCAAGAGTAAGCTCGAAGCCGAGCACGTACGCCGCGTTGAGCCACGAGTTCGCCATGTTGTTGCCGTCACCGATCCACGCGATGCGCTTTCCCTTGTAGCCTCCGAGGTGCTGGTTGACGGTGAGGAGATCCGCGAGAACCTGGCACGGGTGCACCAGGTCGGTGAGTCCGTTGATGATCGGGACGTCAGAATACCGCGCCAATTCTTCTATCTCCGAGTGCGCGAAGGTCCTGATCATGATCCCGTCCACGTAACGGGAGAGAACGCGCGCCGTATCGGCGATCGGCTCGCCGCGTCCGAGCTGCACGTCGCGAGGAGAAAGAAAGAGCGCGTGTCCGCCGAGCTGCCAGGCGCCGACCTCGAACGAGACGCGTGTCCGGGTAGATGATTTCATGAAGATCATCGCCAGTGATTTCCCGGCGAGCGGCTTCTTCGTGTATTTGCCCGTGCGCATCGATTCGGCGAGCGAGAACAGACGGTCGATCTCCTTCGCCGAAAAGTCGGGGATCTGCAGCAGGTCACAATGCGCCTGCCTTCTATTTGTCTTTCGATGCATATGTGAGTTGAGCGAAAAATTCGCGTATGGTGGAGCGTTGCGCCGGAAATATACTTACCGCTCGACAACTCTCTCGCCGGGCGTTAGCACTGTCTGGAAAGTCAAGCGGGAAGGAGCACCTCGCTCCATGCGTCGACGGACCAGCGCTGCGCCCTCAGCCAAGGCGAGAGGCTCAGGACTCGCGGCGGCCGCCCACGACAAGCAGCGAGGTGCCGAACGGCACCGGCACGGCACCGAGCACGCGCTCCTCGAGCCGCGACAACGCATACAGCGCGCGATTCACCACCGGTGGCGGCACCGACGGCGAGGCCGGCTCCCCCGGGATGAGCGCCTCCTTGATCCGCGTCGCGATCTTCGCCGCCGCGGTCCAGTGAAAGAAATAGCGCGACTGGTCGATGTGCAGTCCCGCCTCGGCCGCGAGCGCGTCGAAGCTCGTCTTGTCGTAGCGCGTGTAGTGATGATTGAGGTCGTCATGGCGCGTCCAGAACGCCATGAACGACGGAACCGTCGCGACGAAGACCCCGCCCGGCTCGAGCAGCGACAGTGCGTGGCGCAGCGAAGCCGCCGGGTCGGGCAGGTGCTCCAGCACGTCGAGCATCACGACGAGCGAGTAGCGCCGTCCTAAGTCGAAGCTCCCGTCGAACCGCGCGATGTGGATGCGCGCGCGGTGCGGCCCGTCCGGCGACACGAGCGCTGCCGCCGGCTCGACTCCCTCCACGAGCTCCACACCCGGCAGCTTCGCCAGCGCGTCGAAGAACAAACCGTCGCCGCAGCCCACATCGAGCACGTTGCCCCAGCCGGCTGACGGCCGGTGCGCGCGCAGCGTGTCGAGGATGACGCGCTCGCGGGCGCGCCACCACCAGTGGCGCTGGAACAGCTCGCGGTAGCGCGCGGCGTAGTCGGAGTCGATGGTCGCTCCGCCGGGAGGCCTAGGGGCGCGTGCGGGGCGCGTGCACGATCGGCGTGTACTGCGGCGTCACAAACCGATGCGTCTCGACGGGCATCGCCGCCCCGTGCCGCGCCACCGACCCGACGACATACAGTGGCCGCCGCTTGGTCTCCTGATAGATGCGCCCGACGTACTCGCCAATGATGCCGAGGAAGAAGAGCTGCACACCCGCGAGAAAGGACATGAACAGCATGATCGACGTGAAGCCTACCGGCGCGCGGTGCAGGAAAAGCTTCGCGTAGAGCGTGTAGAGCGAGAACGCGGCCGAGAGGAGGATGGCGATCAGCCCCAGCATCGCCGCGGCGCGCAGCGGGACGATGGAGAAGGAAAACAGTCCGTCGGACGCGAGCTTGAGCAGCTTGAGCGGGCCGTAGTTGGTCGTCCCCGCGAAGCGCTCGTCGCGCTCGACGGCGAGCCCCGTCTGCCGAAACCCGACCCAGCTCCGCAGCCCGCGCAGGTAGCGGTTGTGCTCCGGCGCGGCGTGTATCTGCTCAACGACCTGGCGCGACATCAGCGCGAAGTCGCCGGAGTCGGGCGGGAGCCTGGTATCCGCGAGCGACGCGAGCAGGCGGTAGAAGACGAAGTAGCTGAGCCGCAACGGCCAGCTCTCCTTCCGCTTTACGCGCTTCGCATACACGACGTCAAACCCCTCGCGGTGCTTCGCGAGGAGCGCAGGGATCGCCTCCGGGCGGTCTTGCAGGTCGCCATCCATCGCGACGACGACGTCGCCGGAGACATAGTCGAGCGCAGCACTCAGCGCGGCCTGATGGCCGAAGTTGCGCGACAGCGCCACGACGACGAGCCGCGGATCCTGGCGGGTCGCCGCCTGGAGGAGCTCGAGTGTCCGGTCGCGGCTCCCGTCGTCCACGAGCACCATCTCATGTGGGCCGCCGGGAATGGAATTGAGGACGGCGCCAAGCCGCCGGAGCAGCTCGGGGATTCCGGCCTCTTCGTTGTGAAGCGGGATCGCGACGGACAGGCGGAATGCAAGGCTCATCGGCGCACGCGTCCCTTGAAGTAGATCATGTTCCAGAGCGTCATCCCCGCGACGCCGAGCGGATAGGGCTCGAACACCACCGGCTCGAAGGCGCCGGTGAAGAGCTCGCGCCATTCATCGAGCGGGCGCGGATGCTCGCCGCGGTCGGCACGGGCGAGGAAGCGCGAGACCGACCGGCGGTCCGGTAGCACGAGGTCGAACACGTGCACGTGTCCGTCGTCGGACAGCAGCGTGGCGAGGTGAGCGAGGATCCGGCGCGTGCTGGCGGTGTCGATGTGGTGAAAGAAGCTGTTCGCGAGGATCAGGTCGAAGCGCTGGTCCGGCGCAGACTCGTACTTCGTCACGTCGGCGACGACGAACTCGCGCCCGTGCCGCCGACGCGCGCTCTCGACGTACGCGGGATTGAAGTCGACGCCGAGATACTCGGCGCGGGCGAAGTGGGCGGTGTTCGTTCCCGGCCCACAGCCGACGTCGAGCACGCGCCGCGCCCCGGCAACGTCGTTGTGCACGTACAGGGGCGCGAGCTTCCGCTCGGCGAAGGGCGCCTGCCAGACGCGGTAGGCGAGCGTGTTCTCCATCAGGCGCGCGTACGACTTCATCACTGCCACCGTATCTGGAATTTTCCGATGTTCGCGCCGAACGGATAGCGCTGTTCCAATGCGTTCGCCAGGTCCTCTGGAATTCGCGCTGTGAACTCCGGCGCGCTGTTTAGCGCGATGGCCGTGACGCCGCGCCGCTCGAGCGCGGAGAGGATCCGCGCGGTGCGTCCGGTGTTGTCGTCGAAGAAGTCGAAGAGCGAGCGTGTGGGATTCCCGAGGCCGGAGAGGAAGTAGACCTCTGGGCAGTCGGGGGAGGCCCAGGTGTATCCGCCGCGGGCGTGCTGCTGCAGCACCTTCACGGCGACCCGATACATCTCGGCCTCTCGGGCCGGGACATCCAGCCGACCGCGGGGCAGTCCGAGCGATGCGGTGGCCGGATATGGCTGGTACAGCCAGCCCATGTCGGAGAGCGTGCTCGTGTTCACGCGCATAACAGCGAACGCGACCAAGAATACCAGGAAGGAGGCCGGCACCGCGTGCGGCATCGGGCGCGCGTGGGGGAGCAACGCCACGGCAAGGAGCGCCACGAGGGGCGCCATATAGCAGAAGTAAATCGGGACCGAGAAGGGGAACTGCACGAGGGTGAACACCGCGCTCACGCTCAACAGGAGCATCGTGCGCGAGCGCAGGAGGGGCGATGCCGCGTCGGCGGCACGCACCCGCGCCAGGACGATGACGCCAAGCAGTACGAGCACCGGGAGAACGTCGCGCGCGGCGTACCAGACAAACCTGTAGAGCAAGCCGTCCGTGCCGGTGGCAACGAGATACGCCGCAAGCACGAGGGCGAGGCCGAGTACGTGGAAGCGGGTCATCCGGCCGGCCAGCTGACGACCGTAGGCCAAGAGCAGCCACACCGGAATGAGAGCGCGCATCGACCACAGCGGCAGCATGTGGTGCTCGGCCACGCCGAAGCGCCTGGTCGGCAGCACGAAGACTCCGTTGAAGAGGGCGCTGAGCGCATTCGCGCGCGCGAATGGGATGAGAAACAGCGCGACCGGCAGCGCGACGCCGAAGACGAAGGGAGCGAGAAGGCGCCCGAGCGTCGCGAAGCGCCGCCGGCTCTCGCCGGCTGGCTGCGTCCATTCGTTCCGGATCAGCAGCCCGGCCACCACCGCTCCAGGGGCGACGAACTGCACCAGCTCGGCGGCGTGCAGCTGATGGTGCACGACCATTACTACGAGCGCGGTGGCGAAGGCCAGCAGGCAGGCGGTCGCGAATAGCGCGTAAGTCCAACCGCGCCGCGCGCCCGAGCTCGGCGCCGCGCGTGACTGTTCATGCTCCTGGAACACGAGGAACAGCAGGGCGCCGGCGACGAAGTACAGGCCGATGACCTTCACGAGCAGCGAGAGTCCTCCCGCGATGCCAGCGGCGACGAGCCAGCGTGGGCGCCTGTCCTCGAGCCACCGGAAGAGAGCGGCGATACCGAAGACGGTCAGGAAGAGGTTGTACCAGGACGGGAGGGGCGCGGGATAGTTCGGCAGGGTCCACGCCACGCACAGCAGCGTCACCCCAGCGGCGGCGAGGGGCCGGACGAGACGTGAGGCGACGTAAAAGACGGCCGGGACCCATGCCAGGAAGACGGTGAACAGCACCAGCCGCATGCTGAACAACGTGGTGCCGAAGACGCGGAACGCGGCAGCGTTCAGGTAGGTGAGTCCGCCCGTGTAGAGCTCGTCGAAGTCGCGATGTGGCAGCTCACCCTGCAACAGCCGCTCGGCGCTCTGGCCCAGCGCGCCTTCATCGTGCGGAACCCAGCCGCGGCCGAGGTGCCAAGCCACGTAGACGGCACTGAGGATGAGCAGGCCGAGAAGGAGGAGCCGCCAGTCCGCCGTGAGCCGCACCCGGCCGATGCTGGCGGCGGCTGGCGTGCTCGCGCTGGGAGTGTACGACGTGGTGGTGAGGACGGTGCTGGCCAACAGGATTCCTCGAGGATAAAGGCGGGCTCCGGACAGGAAGGCCGCCGGCTCACTCGGTCGCCTCGCGTTGCCAGAAGAAGACGCCCGAAACGCATCCCTCGTCACCTGGTGAAGCTGTGGGAGT
>CATPBN010000341.1 GCA_955652635.1 uncultured Gemmatimonadaceae bacterium | reverse complement strand
CGTTTACTCGGTGTCGACGCACCTTCCGTCGACCCAAGGGAGAGCAAGAACCTACCAGTGCATCACATGCTCTTCTCGGAAAATGCGGCGATCCTGGAGAATCTCGATCTACGGAGAGTGACCCCAACGATGTACGAGCTGATGGCATTCCCGCTAAAGCTCATGGCCCTGGATGCGGCGCCTGTCCGCGCGGTGCTCCGTCAGATCGTTGGGTAACGCGCTGACGTCGCTGGATGCATCGATGTCGCGTGCCATGATACGACCCGCCAGAGTGTTCTCGAATCATCGACATTCACATCGACAATCCACGTGTGCTTGGAATGTTTACTCATTGACTCTCCGTCCCCTGGATATCGCCCAGATTTCTACAGTAGCACATGGCATGTCCTATGCGCCATTGCCTCCCTCCCGGGCAGCATTACTTGCACCGACTATCCCCAGATAAGATCTATGCATAGTGACTCAGGTCATACGACCTCCGTCTGGATGGCTAACACCGAGGTCCCGCAATTCCAGCCCCTGAATCAGGATCTCCGGACGAATGTCTGCGTAATCGGCGCTGGAATCGCGGGAATGACCACAGCCTACCTTCTCGCGCGCGCTGGTCGCGCGGTTGTGCTCATAGATGATGGACCGATCGGGGGTGGGGAGACCGGTCGCACTACTGCTCATCTCACGGCGGCCCTGGACGACCGCTATTACAACATCGCCAAGCTTCATGGCGAGGAAGGCGCCCGACTCGCAGCCGAGAGCCACATGTCGGCGATCCATCGCATCGAGACGATTGCTTCCATGGAGGACATTGACTGCGATTTTGAGCGTGTCGAAGGCTACCTCTTTCTCGGCGGCGAGGGACAGCGAAAGGAGCTCGAGCGAGAGCTCGAGGCAACGCATCGTGCCGGAATCAGCGACACCCAGCTGATCGATCGCATTCCATTCAGTTTCTGGGACAGCGGCCCGGCTCTTCGCTTCCCGCGCCAGGCAACCTTTCATCCTCTCAAGTACCTGAAAGGCCTGGCACGCGCGATTCTCCGCGATGGCGGAAAGATTTATTCCGGGGTTCACGCCGAGAAAATCGTGGACGGTGAGCCGGCACGCGTTACGACGACCGAGGGACACGTGATCAGTGCCGACAATGTAGTAGTCTGCACCAACACTCCCGTGAACGACTGGTTGATCATCCACAGCAAACAGGCCGCGTACCGCACTTATGTCATTGGTGCGCGCGTCCCGCGCGGTTCAGTTCCCCCCGGGTTGTACTGGGATACGCTCGATCCCTACCACTACATCCGCCTGCAGCAGGCCGAGGACAGCTCCGGCAACGAGCTCGAATACGAAATCCTCATCGTCGGTGGTGAGGACCACAAGACTGGTCAGGCCGATGACATGGCGGAGCGTTTTACACGCCTGGAAAAGTGGACCCGCGAGCGTTTCCCGATGATCGAGCGAATTGACTGTCGTTGGTCGGGGCAGGTGATAGAGCCCGTGGACTACATGGCGTACATTGGCAGGAACCCGGGCGGTGACGAGCACATTTATGTCGCCACCGGCGATTCGGGCAACGGAATGACTCACGGAACGATCGCAGGCATCATTCTCAACGAGCTCGTGCAGGGGCGAAAGCACCAGTGGGCAAAGCTCTACGATCCGTCTCGCGTTTCGCTTCGCGCGACACCGGAATACATCAAGCAGAACCTGAACGTCGCCGAGCAGTACAAGGATTACTTCACGACCGGTGATGTCGGTGACGTCGCTGCTATCAAGCCGGGCGACGGAGCGGTAGTCGGCCGCGGCCGACGCAAGATCGCCGTGTATCGCGATGATCGCGGCAACATCCACCAGCACTCGGCTATATGCACTCACTTGTACTGCGTCGTGCACTGGAACGATACTGAGAAAACCTGGGACTGTCCGTGCCATGGATCGCGCTTCGATCCCTATGGCAAGGTCGTCAACGGTCCCGCTATAGTCGGGCTTTCTCCTGTTGGCTCGGAGCCGAGGAAGGAGGAGACGAAACCGAAGAAGGGCGCATCGAAGCGGTGACGTTGTGAGTCTTTCCGTCATCGACCAGGGAAACGGCTTTCTCGACCACGCGTCCGTCCACCGTTAGCTCGATGAGTCCGCTCTGCAGGCTATCGGGGTTCTCCACCCTGATCACGTAGCTCGATGATCTGAACCGGTATTCAACGGTGAATTCCTTCCAGCTCGCCGGAATGCAAGGTTCTATGTACAACAGGTCGCCTCGTTGCTGGAACCCGAGTATCGCTTCAAGCGCAGTCCGATACATCCAGCTGGCGGAGCCCGTGTACCATGTCCAGCCGCCGCGACCGAGATGTCCCTTTGCCGTATATACGTCTGCCGCTACCACGTACGGCTCGACTTTGTAGATGTCGACTCCATTCGGAGTATCAGAGTGCGTGATCGGATTGAGCATTTGGAACAGTTCCAGCGCGCGGTCCCCGTCTCCTTGTAACGCAGTCGCGAGCACCGCCCACAACGCGGCGTGTGTGTATTGCGCTCCGTTCTCGCGCACTCCGGGCAAGTACCCCTGGATGTACCCCGGATCGTGCGTAGTCTTGTCGAACGGCGGCGTCAGCAACATGATGACCCGGGCGTCTTCCCGGACGAGATGCTTGTTGAGCGACTGCATTGCGACTCGAGTGCGCTCGGGTTTGCCCGCTCCGGAGATCACGCTCCAGCTCTGGGCGATCGAGTCGATCTTGCATTCATCGCTGGTGCGCGAGCCGAGTGGCGAGCCATCATCGAAGTACGCGCGGCGATACCATTCACCATCCCACGCTGATCGCTCGACGGCTTCTGCGTATTCATCCGCCTTGGTCAGCAGCTCGTCGCGCACGGCCGGGTCCCGTTTTTTATCGGCATGCGCCGCGAACTTGCGGAGCGTGGCAATGATGAACCAGGCCAGCCACACGCTCTCTCCCTTCCCCTCGATTCCAACTCGATTCATTCCATCGTTCCAGTCACCGCTTCCGATGAGCGGAAGCCCGTGCACTCCCTTGGTGCACGCTCTTCTCAGCGCGCGGACGCAGTGATCGTAGACGTTCCCGATCTCGGACGATGGCTTCGGTAGATCGTATAACTCCTGCTCGTCGGGATTGAGCTGTCGCATCGTGAGGTACGGAACTTCTACATCGAAGATCTCACGATCGCACGCGACGCTCACGTAATGATCGACAACGTAGGGGAGCCACACGAGGTCATCCGAAAAGCGGGTTCGCACTCCACGGCCGCTGTGCGGATGCCACCAGTGCTGAACATCGCCTTCGACAAACTGACGAGATGCCGCGCGAATGATATGCTCTCGCGCTATCCCGGGCTCCGAGTATACGAAAGCCATCACGTCCTGCAGTTGATCACGGAACCCGAACGCGCCGCTCGACTGGTACAGCGCCGAACGCGCCCACATTCTGCAAGAGAGCGCCTGATAGAGCGCCCACCGGTTCACCATCAAGTCGAATGTCGGCTCCGGCGTTTTGACCTTGATCGTTGTGAGTCTTCGCTCCCAGCTCGCATTATTCGCATCCACGCTTTGCCGCGCCGCCGTCGGTACGCGGTGGCGGGAGATGATATCGCGCACAGCATCTTCGCCGTCGGCGGCGCCAAGCAGCATCACAATGTCGCGGGAAGCGCCGGGCTCGATCGTTATGCTCACCTGCATCGCGCAGCACGGATCTATCGTCGCCCCGATGGCCCCCGATAACCCGGCTCGCTCCAGCCCCGCTGGACTCGAGATCGTCCCGTTTCTGCCGAGGAATTCGCGGCGATCCGCGGTGTAGTACGCAACACGCTCGCTGATCGACGCGAATGCCACCGTCTCGGCGAATTCGCTGTCGAAATAATTGCGAGCGAACATCGACTGCGTGTCCTCGTCGAAGCTCGTGCGCACCTGATACTGCGTCAGCTCGCGAGTGACGCCCAACACCCACTCCAGGTACCATGTCAGCGTAAGCTTCTTGCGCGTCGCACCCTCGTTGCGAAGCGTCAACACGCTGATCTTCACCGGGTCGGTCTGATCGACTCCGACTCGCAGTGAGCTCGCGAGCCCCTTATGGGTGTGATCGAATACCGAATAGCCTGCACCGTGCCGCACGCGATATGGGGTCGGCTCGCGAATCGGGCATGGGGTCGCAGTCCATAGATCACCGTTGGCATCATCGCGCAGAAACACGCAATCGCTCGAAGGGTCGCGCACCGGATCGTTGTGCCATGGGGTGATGCGGTAGAAGAAGCTGTTCTTCACCCAGGTTACTCCGCTCCCTCCCTCGCTCACACAAAATCCCCCGACTGGATTCCCAACGACATTGATCCACGGTGCAGGTGGAAGATCGCTGCCCGTCAGATGGATCTCGTATTCGCCGTCCTTGTTGAAGCCACCCAGACCGTTGAACGACTGAAGGCCAGTCCCGGGATCCGGCGTCTTCGCGTGAATCGCGACAGTCCCGAGTGGGACGATGTCGCGGTTCAGGATCTCGAGCTTGGGCGGGTATCTGTCCTCGACACCTGGGAACTCGAGGAAATTCCCGAGTCCAAGGCCGTCGCAATTCACCTGAACCCGAGCCATCGCTTTGAGCAGCGTGATGTCCTCCGGCTTGAGCAGGTCCGACCGTCTGATGAAGACGCCGCCGGGCCGATCGAGCAGACCCGCCTCGCTCGACGCCATGGTCGTCGCCAGCAGCTCGTCGCTCAGCTCCTGCATGTAGCTCGCTGGATGCATGTTGAGAATCACGAGGTCGCATGTGATCCCCTTCAATCTCCAGTAGTGGTGGGTTCTGAGCAGCTGTCGGATGCTGGGCATTCCCACCGGACTTTCGATGGTTGCGAGAAGGATCGGCCAATCACCGGAAACGCCGAGGCTCCACAACGCCTGTTGACCGAGTTTGTTCTCTTCGACCGCGCTTTGGGCGGGACGGAATCCGGGATGCGGGAACATCAAATGCCCCGCCAGATCCTGATACAGCGCCGCATCTGCCGGCGCGATCCCCAGATCCCGTAGTTCCGCTTGCGCCTGCGCCCACGACAGATCGAGCGCGCGCCGCGCGCTATATGGATCGTGGTACAGATCGGCGAGCTCTATCGCCCGTTCCTTGTTCTCAGCGATGAAGGTCGTGAATGCAACGTGCGCGGATGCGCCTGGCGGGATGCGAACGCGTACACGCAACGAAAAGATCGGATCGAGTACGGCCCCCACAGTCCCCGTCAGCTCCGCCCCTTCGTCGAGAGCCTGGGCGTTCCTCACTGAACGGCCTCTCCCAACAAATTTTGCTCGGTCGGTCTCACACGTGACGCTTCCTATGATCTCCGGTCCCACTGCGACGACGTGCGCGCACCAGATGGCGGCTTCCGTCGCCGACCGCGGACGACGCGTCGCGAGCAGCGCCGCATTCGGACCGAGAAACTCTGTCTGCACGAAGAGATTCTGGAATGCCGGATGGGCGCGATCCGCCTCGGGAGGAGCGAGCACGACTTCGGAATAGCTGGTCAGCTCGATCTCTCTGGCCTGCAGTGATCTGTTCGTAAGAATTATCCGCCTGACCTCTGCCGCATCGTCCGATGCGACAGCGATCTCCGTGACGGTATCGATGTCGCCATCACGGCGGATGAAAGTGATCCGGTCACTGGCGAACAGCACCCGGTACCACTGCGGCTCGGTGCCCGATGGCTGGTGTGCGGTCGACCACACATGCCCAGTGCCCAGATCCTTTACGTAGCACCACTGTCCATAGTTGTCGCGCGTGGAATCGTGACGCCACCGCGTAACGGCCAGGTTTCCGTAACGGCTGAATCCGCCGCCGGCGTTGGTGATCAGCACTGTGTACGGCACGTTGCCAAGAATGCCGACCACCGGCTGCGGAGTGTGCGGCGTTTCAATCTCACGCACCGCGGGCTTCTCCGTCTCGCTCGGTACCCGGGCGGCATCTGTCCCCGATACATCCTGCATGACCAGGCGCCGCGGAATTCTCTCCTGCAACACGAGCTCCGCCGATCGTACGAGCGGATCGGTGTGGAACCGGCGGGGCCATATCTGACGATTGAGCGCGTTGTTGAGGGCGACGATGCTCATTCCTATGTGGTGCGCCATGAAGGTGCACACGATCGTCTTTCTCGAGCCGGGCGAAGGCCGCGTGTAGTCGAGCGCATCCCGGAAACCGAACGGTCCCAGCGCTCCTTCCGCTTCGAGGGTGGTGAGATTCTTGAGAGCCTGCCTGGGCTCGACGATCATCGCCAGTACCGTGGCGTACGGAGCAATTACGAGCTCCTTGCTCAAGCCGCGCTTGAGCGCCAGATCAGGGACTCCGAAGCCGCGATACTGGTAAGTGTGCGATCTATCGCGCACGGCGTAGGCGGATTCCGAAACTCCCCACGGCACTCCTCGCTCCAAACCATACGCGATCTGCCGCTTGACACATCCTTTGTGCGTCTGGTCGAGCAGCGTGAACGGAAAGGTCTGCATCACCAGCGCTGGCATCAGATACTCGAACATGCTCCCGCTCCACGAGAGCAGCGTCCTGGTTCCCGCGGCGGCAGTGAGCGATCGGCCGAGCCTGAACCAGTGATCGACCGACACATCGTCCTTGGCAACCGCCATGAAGGAGGCGAGCCGCGACTCCGAAGCGAGTAGATCGTAGTACGAGTTGTCCACGGTGTTGCTGCCGATGTGATAGCCGATTGTGAACAGCTTTCGCTTGTCGTCGTACAGAAAGCGGAAATCCATCTCGACCGCATAGGCATGGGCGCGCTCGGCGATTGCCCTGAGTCGTTTGGCATCCGCCTCGGGGCAGGACGAATCCTTCAGCATCTCGTAGCAGGCTTGCTTCAGAGCGATCAAATGCCCGGCGAAATTGCCGCTGTCGACCGTCGAGACGTACGCTGGTTCGAGCACTCGCAGCTCATTCAGGTCGTACCAGTTGAAAAAGTGTCCGTGGAACCTTCGCATTCTCTCCAGAGACCGGAATACTTTCTCCACGCGATCGATCATGTCCGGCCGAGTGATGAAGCCGAGATCGGCCGCGCTGACCGTGGACAGAAGCTGCAGACCGATATTCGTGGGCGACGTGCGGAGAGCCAGCACGGGCTCCGGGTCTTCCTGGAAGTTGTCCGGAGCAAGCCACTGTGTTTCTTCAGTCACGAACTTCTCGAAGTACATCCAGTGCAGCTTCGCGTACCGCAGGGATGCCTGGCGCTCGGCTTCGGTGAGGTGCACTTCGCCAAGAATCGCGGGCCGGCTGAGCGCGGATGCAATGCTCGGGCTCGCGAACCAGGCCAGCACCAGTGGAAGCGTTCCCATGATGAACAAGAACCGATCGCCGGGGCTCGCGGCTCTTCCGACTGTAACGTGAAGACCGATCGCGACAGCCAACATGAGACAGAGCGCGATCACCGGCCACATCTTTCGCCAGACCTCGAGCTGCGATCCCATCCCCATCGAGCGCTCGACCTGTGATGCGGTTTGCCACTCGATGAGGTGCCGGTGGCTGATGAACAGCCTGTAAAGCGTCCGGAGGATCGCATCCGCCGATACGACCGCCTGGTGCGGAAGGAAGACGAGAGCGAGCAGGAACTGCTGCGCGTTTGTTACGACGTCACGGCCGACCGCAAGGTAGTACGCCAGCCACGATTGATCGCGTGGCGGACGCAGCAGCGAGACGGTGAGCGAGAACAGCCACGGGAACGCAATCGCCAACATTACGATCCCGGTCCATCGGATGACCGAGCCCGGAAGTATGAACCAGCCGACGATGAGCATCGCCAGCTGCGCGATCTCGACGACGCTTCGGCGCAGGTTGTCGAAGATTTTCCACCGGGAGATCGCCGATAGCCTGTTCGGCACCGGGCCGTCCGGACCTGGAACGGTTCCCTTGAGCCAGCCAATAAGTTGCCAATCACCGCGGATCCAGCGGTGCTTGCGACGCGTGAAGGTGAGGTAGCGCGCGGGGTAGTCGTCGTACACCTCGATGTCGGTCGCAAGTCCGGCACGTGCGTACGTTCCTTCGATCAGATCATGGCTGAGAAGAGTGTTCTCAGGAAATCTTCCGTGCGTTGCGTCCTCGAACGCATCGACGTCGTAGATGCCCTTTCCGGTGAAGCTGCCTTCGCCAAACAAGTCCTGATAAACGTCGGATACCGCAGTGGTGTAAGGATCGACGCCCGGATGCCCCGAGTGTATCGCGGCAAAGAAGGAGCGGTGTGCGCTGGTAAGGGACACTCCGACCCGAGGCTGGATGATTCCGTAGCCCTCGACCACTCGGCCCGCGGACGGAGCGTGCTGCGCGCGGTTGAGCGGGTGGGCGATGGTGCCGACAAGAAGCTGCGCGGCGTCCCGCGGCAGCACGGTATCGGAGTCGAGCGTGATTACATAGCGGACGAAGCCCAACCGGCTCGTATCTCCGACGATTATCGAGAAGGCATCCTTCGCTCCGCCCCTCAGGAACCTGTTGAACTGCGAAAGCTTTCCCCGCTTCCGTTCCCAGCCCATCCACACATTCTGCTTCGGATTCCACAAGCGTGGCCGGTGAAATAGGAAGAACACATCAGCGCCGCTGTTTCTGTATTTCGCGTTAAGCGCGTGGATCCCTGAGGTCGCGGCAGCCAGGATCCCTTCGTCATCCGGCCTGTGCTCGGTGGGGCAATCAGTGAAGTCACTGAGTATCGCGAACTGGAGGTTTGGGTCGCGATTGGCGAGGTACTGCACCTCGATGTGCTCGAGCGCTTCCTCCACACCGTGAACGCTGCCGAGAAGCGTCGGCACTACTACTGCTGTCATGTACTCTTCGGGAATCCCATCTTCCCGGAGTTCGAGCTTCGAAAGAAGTCGGGGCGGCATCAGCAGCGTGATGAGCTGGTTGATGACGCTGATCCCGATCTCGCTCGCTGGTATGAGAGCAGCCAGTGCGAGAATGATCTGTATGGTCGGGGCTGCGGTCTCTGCGACTTCGAGAATCACCGCCAGCGCAAGCGTGGTAAATAGCGTTATCCCACCGAAGTACAGCGTGTTCGGATGACGCTGCGTCCAGCGATACAGCCATTCGCCCGGAGGCGGCGTATAACCGACCTTCTCCTCGAGAACTTTCCGCCCCGTTTCTACGAGGAAGTAACCGACGTGCGCGTGCCTCGCATCAGTCGGGTCGGCGAGTTTGGCCAACGCCAGTACCTCGCCCGCGATCTCTTCCTCCGGTCGCTTCACGCGCTTCGCTATGTGCTCAACGATGTGGCGGTAGTGATCGCGTGTTCCGAACGTCATCGATGCGTAGTGACCACTGGGATCCTGCCGTAGCAGTTTGTCGGTGGCGCTCTGCGATTCGACGAAGTCCTTCCAGTCGAGCCTTGATATCGTGCGAAGGCTCGTGATGCTGTTGGCGACCGTTACCTGGGTGAGAGCCACCCGACGATTCGAGCGCGTCGCCGCCTCTTCGGCGCTCGGCCCGTCTTCCGCGATCCACTGCTCGAGCCAGATCAGCGGTGTGAAGTTCGTCTGGTAGGAGCGTACCTGCTGGAGGAAACGCGCAACCCACGTCGGGGTGAACGGAGGATGTTCATCCACGAATGCAGCGAGCGCGACCGCCAGTGCCTGGGATGATTCTTCACTCGCTTCGCGCAGTATTGTCGCGGCTCTGTCGGCCGACTCCACTTCCTTGAGGCGGGCTGCAACCCGCAGCGCCATTCGCCGGATGTTCTCGACTAGACCGAGCCTGAGCATCGTGGGTATCGCCCACAGCTCGCCCATTCGAAGAGAAGTGACTGTCTGATACTCGCGCACGAACAAGGTGATGTTGTCAAGGTCCAGGTGGCCCTCGGTGTGCGCGATCAGCTCGATCGCTACCTCGTAAGCGCGCGGATATCCCGCCAGCGAACCAATCGAGAGCTTGGGAAGTTCCTCGTAATAGCCTTTGGGAAGATTTGTCCGGATCTCACGGATGTGCTCCTGAACGATGTAGAAGTTGTCCAGCAGCCAATCGCCCGCAGGGCTGATGTCGAGTCCACGCTCGGCCCCATGATTCAACTCCTGGTAGACTCGATCTAGAACTGCCTTGGTGTCATCGAGTCGCAGCAGCAGCGGGCCCGGTCCACGCTGTTTCTGCGCTGGCAGGAGATGATGGCCGCGGGCAACCGCACGGGCACGTTCGCCGAGTCGCTCCGCGCCTAGGACTTCGCCGCGGATCGGGCCAACGAGTTCTTCGCTGGCAGCTCCATCGCGCGAGCGGCGAAATAAACGACTTAGAGTTATTGCAGGGCTTTTGGGCGGGATTGCTGTTGCCACGTCACCTACTCAACGCCAAAGATGTGCCGCTCTCCAATGGGACCACGCCGCAAAATATCCCTGTTCGCTACTCGGCGTAGTAGGCGCGAATGCAGAGCGTCACCAAGCGTTGCCGTACGAGTTCGTATTGATCCGCATTCTGCGGACGGAACGACTCGGCAAGAGAGTTCCACAGTTGCTTGAAGATAATTATGAGTTGTTCAGGCTTGATGTCCCCATCATGCGCTTCCCGCGCCACTTTTCGGAGAAGGGTCGCAAGCTCCTGCGTTGGCCCGTCCGGCCTTTTGAGCTGCTCAGTAAGCGCGGTCCGCAACTCCTTCATTGTGCTTTCCGAGAGTGAGCTCACAGGGCGCTGCGGTAATGGTTTCCAACCCTCTCACCGCAGATGTAGAGAGCGGCGGACATTTGTTCCTAGAATATCTAAGGGTCACCAGCCATACGCCAGAGAACCAATGGGTCCGCAAGTTGCCGGGTGTTCACGACTCTTCTTGGCCGACCTGAGTGCGTAACGTTCTGATTCTCGCGCGCGAAGAGGTAGTCGCCGCGTTGCTGGGTTTGATGGTGGAGCTCCACGGCTTCCAGCCGAAGTTCGTCGACAGGTTGGAAAGCGTCGACAATGCGATCCGGAAAACGCGCCCCAGTGCCGTGCTGATCGACTGCGACCATCCGGACTGCACCGATGCGCTCATCGAGACTATCAGGCAGTTGGACGCCACTCCCATTCTCTTCAGTCCGTTCAGAATGCAGCACGAAATGCGGGCGGCGGCGGCCCGTCACTCGGGCGTTCACGCTTCCCACTGATCCGGGAACCTACGGAAGGATGCTCGATGCCCGAGCTTTAACGGAAGCGAAATCCTCCCATCAGACGGAATAGCGTCGCATCCGACGGTACCGAGTATATCTGCGCGCCCACATCGAATATCTGGCGGACAATTGCCGTCGCACCGCCGAAAACCGTCGCCCGCACGAGAGGCGACGCGAGCTCCACTTGCGTCGAATCGACGCTGCTGGTTGTGCCATTTGTGGAAGTGAATCCGACTTGGAAGTGGGGATTGATTCTGTTTGCGCCGGCACCCGCATAGAAAGAAATGCCCCCTGATCCGGGGGCGAATCCGGCAGCGATTTCACCCCCGAACATATCGGGATGGAAAGTATCCTTCGACGGAGTCGTGCCGTAGCAAGGACTGACAGGAGATGATTGCTGGAGCGACGAGCTGGGACAGGTGATAGCGCCCTTCACGTTGCCGAATGTGCCGTGCACACGGAACATCAGTGTGGTCCCCGTTCCGATGGGCCCTGCTGTGAAATGATGCGCCTGAGATATGCCAAAGCTGAAGAGGTTCGGCGTTGCCTTAGCAATCGTGACAGGCGGCAGATATGCAGCCTCGAGCGCAAATCCGAACGGGCCTCCCACTGTTATTCTCGGCCGGCCAAATACCGGCGAGAGGGAAGTGTGCTCGCTCGTCTGGGTGAAGCATGCTCCGGTTTGCTCGATCGCTGGATTCGGCTTCGGTATGTACTCGCCCTCGCCGCCGATCCTGATACTGGCGGGTTCCATGACCTCCGGGGCCGTTGCCATCGAAAACACGATTGGCGCCGTGTAGAACGCCAACAGCTTTCCTTCGTTGCTGTTCGTGGCGACTTTGCACTGAGCTCCCGCCTGATACTGCAGACCACATAAGGAAACCACGATGACCAGAGCGTGGCGCATTATCGCTCCATATGGTAGTGAAAGTCCGATTGACTCACTAAGGTAGGATCGGGACGAGGACTGAGCGAGAAAGCTTCGGCAAGCGCGGTTATCCTGAGGGTAAGCGTATTACTGGAACGGGCGAGCGCACAACGTACGTCCGTTGCATGCACTCCGAGTAAAATGCGCGATGTTCCTGGTAAGCACTCCACTTTTTATTGATCGCCGTCATTTCACGGTCATAGGCGAGCAAGAGCGCCGTCTTGGCTCGCGTCTGATTGCTCGAGCGGTTGACAGCTCGTGTGGCTAGCGCGTAGCCGACGTAGAACATGGCACTGAGCTCGTGCTGCTTGCGTAAGTCACCGACCAGAAGACCAGCCATTCTATGATCGAAGTGATCATGCGGATTTCGCAAGATGTTCGGGTCACTTGTGTGTATGGTGGCCGATGCCGAATCACGGTCGATGATAGCACCGATCGTTGTCACGAGGTCGGTCCACCCCCTGTAGGTGGTACTCGCGTCGACCGCGCTAATTTCGGAGCTCGGGTTTGTTCGCAACTTCCGCATGCTCCGATAGCCATAGCGCGCGAACCCTTTTCCATCTCGCTTCCCGTCCGGGAGGCGCAGGAAATACGACTCAGTATTGCCAACGGTGCACTTTCTTATGGAATGGTCGCGGATCTGGACTATTGAGCAGGCAAGCGGATCGGTAATGGGGATTGCGGCAGCGATACGTGTCGACTGCAACGCTGCACGTTCGCGGGTCAGCCAATAGGCGGAATCTCGACCGTCATCGCCGGCGGTGAGATACACAAAAGCCCCGCGATTCCCTGACTGCAGCCTCTGCGTGAGGACATCGCCCATGAATAACTGCCAATCGTCCTGGTGTGCGACCACGACGACATCAACTTGTGGCCTTGTATTAGCTAACAAGCTAACTGAATCGCCGGGGGCTGCCGCCCGTGGGGCGATCACGATCAAAGCGAATGCTGCTCGCTGGATGGCCGACTTCACTCGGAGTTCCACGACATCAAAGTTAGCTGGCTTCGCATTTCCTTGGTGATGGTAATGACAAAGCGGGTGTGCTGATCGAGCACACCCGCTTTGTTAGATTCTTATTGAATCTTATTAGTACTACTCAACCTTAACTGCCTGCACCTCGAGGTTGATCTTGATCTCGTTGCCGACCACCACTCCGCCCGTCTCCAGCGCCTGATTCCAGGTGAACCCGAAATCGCGCCGGTCGATCTTGCCGCTTCCACTAAAACCAACCCGCTCACCACCCCACGGATCCTTCTGCTTTCCCTCGAACTGGACATCGAGCGTGACGGGCTTGGTTACGTCCCGAATTGTCAGATCGCCGGTGAGCTTGAAGTTCTCCTTATCACCCTCTATGCGCGTGCTGCGGAACGTGATCTCTGGGTATACCTCTGCGTTGAGGAAATCAGCTGAGCGAAGATGCTGGTCGCGCTGGTCCGTACGCGTGTCGAGACTGGCTGCTTTGAGCGTCGCCTGGACCGTGGACTTCTTTGGATCCTTTTCGTCGGTGTAAATGGTGCCTATGACATCTCCGATTCGACCCTTTACAGTCGTAATCATCAGATGCTTTGCCGAAAACTCGACCAAAGTGTGAGTGGGATCGAGCTTCCATTGTGTTTTGGTCCCCGTCGCTGGGGCCGTTGTCGCGGATGCGGTCATTTTGATTTCCTCGGCGCTCTTTCGGTTAGCAATACCCACTAACAGTTGCTAATGGGACTGGACTTACTATTGATATGCTAGTATACTTTAGTAAGTAGCTTGTGTCAAGCACCCTGTCTTTCCAATTTTTCTCATGGCCCCGAACGATTTACCTGCCCCTGTCTGCGCTCGTTTCCACCAGGCCGTCGAGCTCATCGGCGGACGATGGACGGGCGCGATCATCCAGACCTTGCTTCAGGGAAAAACGCGCTATGCGTTGATCAAGGCTGCGATTCCCGACATTAACGACCGGATGTTGTCGGAGCGGCTGCGTTCCCTCGAGTTCGAAGAGCTTCTGACGCGAAGAGTTGTTCCGGAAAGCCCTGTCCGCGTCGAGTACGAGCTGACTGAGAAGGGCAGGTCCCTTCAGAGCTCCTTGAATGAGATTGGCGCGTGGGCCGAACGCTGGATTCCGCTCGAGTCGGAAGAACCTCCAAGGAAAAATCGTAAAGCTGCCGGTTGACACCATACGCACTTTCTGTCGACCTTGAGCTGCCGCTCGAAATCTGCCTCTCCTCCCAACAAGCCCACGCCTCCCAAAAATGCGTAAGCTCCTCTCGTCACTCTTGATTTGTACGACCGGGCTCGCCCTGACGCCTGCCCCTGCCGATGCCCCGTTGCGTGGTTTTTTTCCGCAATCGGTTCAAGCCGAACGCGATCTCGAAGCGCGATTCAAGACGATGCCGGATCCGGGAAGAATGAGAGAAGCGATGCGTCGGCTGAGCGCGCGTCCTCATCACGTTGGCTCACCGTACGACAAGGACAACGCCGAATGGATTCTCGGTCAGTTCAAATCCTATGGATGGGATGCGCACATTGAGAATTTCGATGTTCTCTTTCCGACTCCGGTCGAGCGGATAGTGGAGCTGATTTCTCCAACTACATATAAGGCATCGCTCCAGGAGACAGCGCTCCCGGGAGATCCGACTTCGAATCAGCAGGCGGAACAACTCCCGTCCTACAACGCTTACTCTATTGATGGGGACGTCACCGGTCCTCTTGTTTTCGTGAATTACGGAGTGCCGGCTGATTACGAAGTGCTCGAGCAGCGCGGGGTTTCGGTCAAGGGCGCCATCGTCATTGCCAAGTACGGCGGATCCTGGCGCGGCATCAAGCCAAAAGTCGCGGCTGAGCACGGCGCCCTCGGATGTCTTATCTACTCGGATCCGAGAGATGACGGCTATGCGGGCGGAGAAGTCTTTCCCGCCGGCCCGATGCGTCCCGCGCAAGGAGTGCAACGCGGCTCGGTCGCCGACATGCCAACCTATCCCGGAGATCCTCTCACTCCTGGAGTGGGCGCAACGAAAGACGCGAAGCGCCTCCCGATCGCTCAGGCGCGAACGATTACAAAGATCCCCGTCTTGCCGATTTCCTACGGCGACGCGCAGCCGCTTCTCGCTGCCCTTGGCGGTCCTGTAGCCCCAGCCGCATGGCGTGGTGGACTACCAATCACGTACCGCTTGGGGTCTGGTCCGGCCAAAGTTCACTTGCGCGTCAAATCAGACTGGAGTCTCAAGACGCTCTACGACGTGATCGCGAAGCTGCCCGGTACGACCGAAGCGGATCAATGGGTCATCCGTGGCAACCATCATGATGCCTGGGTAAATGGCGCTGAAGATCCTATCTCCGGGCTCGTCGCGGAACTGGAAGAGGCACGCGCTCTCGGCGCATTGTACCAGCAGGGATGGCACCCCAAGCGGACGATCATTTACGCTGCCTGGGACGGTGAAGAACCCGGACTGCTAGGTTCAACAGAGTGGGCCGAGACCCACGCCGACGAGCTTAAAGCTCACGCTGTCGCCTATCTCAATAGCGACACCAACGGCCGCGGATACCTGGAGGTCGAGGGCTCACACTCGCTCGAGAAATTCATGAACGGTGTTGCCTTGGATGTGGAAGATCCTGAATCAGGTGCAAGCTCCTGGAAACGCGTTCAAGCTTCGAGAATTCTCAATGGCTCTCCGGAGAGTCGCCGCGAGGCACGCGACCGTGAGGATCTTCGCATCGGAGCGCTTGGATCAGGCTCCGACTATTCGTCATTCATCGACCATCTGGGAGTGGCATCGCTCAATCTCGGATATGGCGGCGAAGACGATGGCGGCATCTATCACTCGATCTACGACGATTTCTACTGGTTCACGCATTTCAGTGACACGTCGTTCGTCTACGGACGAGCGCTCGCGCAAGCGGCAGGAATTAGCGTGCTTCGTTTGGCGAATGCCGATCTCCTTCCGTTTGCGTTCACGAATCTTGGAGAGACCGTACAGGGTTACGTGAAGGATCTCCAATCCCTGCGCGACAAGCGCTCGGAGGAGATCGTGGAGCGAAACAGGCAGATCGAGGAAGGACTTTTCAAATTCACGAGCGATCCGCGTGATCCGGTGACGGCACCGCAAAGACAACTCCCCGCACCACAGCTCAACTTTGCGCCATTGCTCAACGCGCTTGACTCGTTGAGCCACGCCGCAGCGCGCTACGACCGTGCGTACAGCCGCGCGGTGACTGAGGGCCGTGTCTCAAACGGCAAGAGCGTAAATGAGCGATTGATTCAGGCCGAGCGCGCGCTGACATCGACAGAGGGTCTCAAGAACCGACCATGGTACGTACACATGCTTTACGCGCCGGGCTTTTACACCGGCTACGGAGTGAAGACGATACCAGGAGTTCGCGAAGCAATCGAACAGGGGCAGTGGCAGGACGCTGACAGAGAGATCGCGCGCGCTGCCGCGGCGCTGGAGCGCGAGGCTACGCTGATTAGTGGAATTGCCGTGACCCTGTCCGGTGCTTAGTACGTCGCCTGGTAGTTCAAGCGAAAGCCTCGCGCTGGTTGCGGGATGAAATCCTTGATTACCGAGAGGTTGTCCCTGTACACGCGGTTGAACACGTTGTCGCAATGGACGCTGATGTTATTGACGAGGCGTTGCCGTGTAAGGCGCACGCCGACGCCGAGATTCACTATTGCGTATCCAGCCGTTGGAGTGTCACCCTCGCCGAGTCGTGTCTGCCTGGCTGCAGCACGCGTTTCAATCATCCCCATATAGATCGGGGTTTGATACGTAAGACGTAGCAGTCCTCGTAGCGGAGGCGTGAAGGGAAGCGGCGCATGCTGTCTGGTATCTTCCGCATTCACGTAATCAGCCCCTGCCTTGAGTGCAAGATTCTGGACCGGCTGGATGGTAACGCTTGCGTCAAAGCCAAACAAACGCGCGCTAGTCGCGCCGAATTCACGCACCGGAAAACCCTGAATAGTGTCGCCACGCAGGAATCCGTAGATGTAATGACGGATGCTGTTTACGTACGGCGACAATTCAAAGGACGCGTTTGCGAAGTTCCCCCTGAGGGACGCGTCCAGCCCCAATCCAGTTTCTGGTCCCAGCCCTCTTGTGCCGATTGTGTACGTCCCACTCGGCGCATCGAGTCCGTTCGCAAAAAATTCCTGAACAGTAGGCGCGCGAAATGATCGGGCAAGACTCCATGATCCTGTCAGATTCGGCGCGAGCTGCTGGATCGCGCCGAGTGAGGCAGTCAGCGCATTGGAAAGGCGTGACTCGTCGATCGTCTGGAAAACGGGGTCGGTCGACTGCGGATATGGTCGTGTTTGAATCTTGTTGTAGTCGTATCGCAAGCCCGCCTGCAGGCGAGTGTTTTCAGCTGCCGGATATTCTTCGAAGGCGTATCCCGCAAATCCGCTTGTCCGTGAGTTCGGGCCAAGCGGCGCGTCACCTTCTATCGTGAGATCTTCGAGGTTCGTCCATAGCCCTAGTGTGCCCTGGAGTTTCCCGAGCGGCTGATGCTGAAGCTGCAGCACTCCGTTGAACGCCCGCTTATGGAAATGGTTGGCCTGAGGATCAGAAACGCCGCTCGCGTCCTGGGCCGTTGGAAATTCGGAGTGGTTATAGTCGTTGTAGCTTCCGTTGAATCGCAGTTGTTTGACGAATACGAGATCGGAATTGAGCAGGCTGCGGAATTCGATCGTGCTTCGACGTTCCGCGATACGCGACGTAGTCGGAGGCACGTTCACAAAATCCGGATTGGGCGGCACGCCCGGTATTCCGTAGTTCACTTCGAAGTGCTTGCCGCCGATGCCGAGCATTCCGGCGTCGCCCAGATATGCGTAGCCGAGACCTGCCTCACCGCTATGGTCGAAGGTCTGTGGCATCTTGTCGAGATTGAAGATCGTGCCAGTGCCTGGGTCAGTATAGTTCCCCGAAGGAATCCGGATGTTGCTGGCCCTGACTCCTCCCGCCGATACACGGAAGGCTTGATTCCCCTGGCTGTACACGTTGTTGAGATAGCCTGCACCTCCGCCGCTCACGGTGTTTCCCTCGACCGCGACTGTGCCTGACATGGCGTGATCCGACACGGATGGAACAATGTCAGTGATGACATTAACGAGCCCGCCAATCGTGCTTGGACCGTAGAGGATTGTCGCCGGGCCACGAACCACGTCGACCTGCGAGATACTGATCGCTTCGATCGGAGTAGCATGCGCTGGATCGAAAGTCGCGAGGTCTCCCATGCGAAGACCGTTTTCGAGAACGAGCACTTCGTTGTCGCCCAATCCTCGCAGAACAGGACGCGATGGCGCGGACCCGAGGCTTCGAGCTGTCACGCCCGGAAGATCAGAAATCTTCTCGGCGAAGCTCGT
>CATPBN010000340.1 GCA_955652635.1 uncultured Gemmatimonadaceae bacterium | reverse complement strand
TCCCCATTGGGCTTCCGCGATTGGGGCGAAGCTGACCTGCCTTGTCTGAAGCGATCGCATGGTGGAGGCCAGGTGGTCGCACATGAGATAGAGTAACACCCGTAACGCCGTCAACCGAATTTGGGGGTGCCCACTCTGCTTCGGACGGATGTACGGCAATCTCCGCGGGCGGCAGCGCGAATATCAGCCATCCTCTGCCTGCATCAACCGAGCGAAGTGCCAGCACGTCACGCAGGAACGCGCGATCTGCTTCCGGATCCTTGCTGTAATGAAGAAAGTGAGCGCCGGTGATCATTTGAACAACCTAGCACAACGGTTGTGGTCAGTGCGGTGCCCGACTACCGACCTACGCGTACCAGACCGTAGTCGCGAGCGCCCTTGCGCACTAGATGGTACCCGCCCTTGAGTGGTTTCGCGGACCCCAGATCTGTGTCGGCGCTCGCGCGCTCTCCGTTCAGATAGACGCCGCCTTGCTCGACCAGCCTGCGCGCCGCGCTCTTTGAGCCGGCGAGCTTCAGCGTTACCAGCGCATCCAACAATCCCGGCGCCTCGCGCGATTCCGCGAACGGAACCTCTTCGCTCAAAGCGCGAAACACCGGCTCAGTGAGCGACGCAGGATCGGCCTTGCCGAACAGCACGCGCGACACTTCCTCCGCCACACGTCCCGCCTCCTTACCATGCACGCGCGCGGTCATGTCGCGAGCGAGCGCCTGCTGTGCTTCCCGCTTCTCGGGGGCTGAAGCGAGGAGCTTTTCCAACGCCTCTATCTCCTTGCGCGGCAGGAGCGTAAACAATCGCAGGTACTTACCGGCGTCGCGGTCATCGACGTTGATCCAGTATTGATAGAACTTGTACGGCGACGTCCGTGCCGCATCGAGCCACACCGCGCCCTCTTCAGTCTTGCCGAACTTGGATCCGTTCGCTGTCGTTACCAGCGGCATCGTCAGCGCGTGGGCGGTCTTTCCTGTGACACGTCGAATGAGCTCGAGCCCCGCGGTGATGTTACCCCACTGGTCGCTGCCTCCTATCTGGAGCGTTACTCCTTCTCGGCGATGAAGCTCCAGAAAATCGTAGGCCTGAAGCAGCATGTAGGAGAACTCGGTGAACGAGATGCCGCCCTCGATGCGTGACTGCACCGAGTCTTTCGCCAGCATGTAGTTCACCGTGAAGTGCTTGCCGACATCGCGCATGAACTCCACGGCTTTGAGCGGGAGCAGCCAAGCGGCGTTGTCTCTCATTCGCGCGGCATGTTTTCCCTCGAAATCAAGGAATCGTCGGAGCTGCTTTTCAATCGAGCGCGAATTGCTCTCTATTTCTTCTTCCGACACGAGTTGGCGCTCCGCGGTCTTGCCGCTCGGATCACCGATCATGCCAGTCCCGCCGCCAACCAGAGCAATTGGCCGATGCCCGGAGCGCTGCAGATGCGCAAGTCCCATCACCGGCACGAGATGGCCCACGTGGAGGCTCGACGCGGTCGGATCGAACCCCGCATACGCGCTCACGGAATCGGTTGCGAGTGCGTCCTGCAACCCGTCCGTGTGTTGATACACCATTCCGCGCCAGGACAGCTCGTCCAGCAGCGAATTCTTCGAGTGCATGCGGGGAAGATAGGGACGCCCGACCGCGGTGTCACCTTCGGTGTATGACAGTTATCTTTTTTCACTCCGCATGGCTGCCGACATCGACACCAAACTCCCATTTCGCAAGCGCCACCCAACGCTCGTCAGGGTGGTGCTGCTTTCGCTCACTTTCCTCGTCGCACTCGGCGTCGGCGCGCTCTACTCGAGCTGGGCGCTCATCTGTCGCGGCAATCAGTGCCCGTCAATCGAGATCCTGGCGGAGTACACACCCCACCAGACGTCCAAGCTCTACGCGGTCGATGGACGCTTCATCGCCGAGCTGGGACTGGAACGTCGGACACTGGTGAAGATCGACGAGATTCCCAAGATCGTGCAGGACGCATTCGTCAGCACCGAGGACAAACGCTTTTTCCAGCACGCGGGCATCGACTGGCACCGCGCCGCGAGCGTTGTAATCCGCTCACCGATTCACGGCTACTCGCAGGGGTTTTCCACTATCACGATGCAGCTCGCGCGGAATGTCTTCCCCGAGAAGATCAGTCGAGAGAAAAGCGTCGTCCGCAAGCTCAAGGAAGCGAAGGTTGCTCGCGAGATCGAAGCCAAGTACGACAAGAAGAGGATTCTCGAGCTGTATCTCAATCAGATCGACCTCGGCCACGGCGCCTACGGCGTCGAGACGGCGTCGCAACGCTACTTCGGCAAATCCGTTCGCGACCTGAATCTCGCTGAAGCAGCGACACTCGCCGCACTCCCGAAGGCGCCCGCCAGATACAATCCGGTTCGATATCCCGATCGCGCGATCCAGCGGCGTAACACCGTCATCGAGCTGATGCGCCAGGACGGAAAAATAAACAACGCGGATGCGAGTCGGGCCAAGGCGTATCCGCTGCAGCTGGCAGACAAGACCGTGACAGGCGAAACCGCGCCCTACTTCGTCGAATGGGTGAGGCAGCAGCTCGACGCACAATTCGGCAAGCAGCTGTACGAACAGGGCCTCAAGGTCTACACCACGCTCGATCTCGACGAGCAGAGCGCCGCCGAGCGCGCGCTCGAGCGCCAGGCGCGCGCAATCGAGGCGGGCCGATTCGGGCCATACGCCCACGAGACTTTCGAGCACTACCTCGCACATCGCGAAGGCGATGAGGGCAGCGGCACGTCGCCGTACCTCCAGAGCTCATTCCTCGCGCTCGATCCGCGCAACGGAGCCGTGCGCGTGATGATCGGCGGACGCGACTTCGACGACTCGAAGTTCAATCGCTCGGTTCAGGCGCTGCGGCAACCCGGCTCAGCATTCAAGCCAATCGTGTACTCCGCGGCGGTTCAGAACGGTAGACCAGCCTCGTACATGGTCAACGACAGTCCGCTCGTTCTCCC
>CATPBN010000339.1 GCA_955652635.1 uncultured Gemmatimonadaceae bacterium | reverse complement strand
TGCGGCGCCTGCGAGCCCGAGTGTCCGGTGACGGCGATCTTCCCCGAAGAGGATGTGCCGTCGAACATGAAGGAATACATTCAGATCAACCGAGAAGTGTTCAAGGGTGAGAACCCTCCTGGACGGCCCAACCGGTAGCCATTTCAGTGCGAGCGACTGGCAGAATCCACTGCTCGTACATCAATATCTGATCCCATGACTCCTCCTATCGTTCCCGGAAAAAACGGAATGGCTACCGTGCTGCTGTCGCACTCCTCGGGCAGCTCGGCGGATGTCTATCTCAATGGCGCGCACGTCACGTCTTGGATTCCGGCGGGCGGCAAGGAAGTGCTGTTCATGGGAAAGACGGCGACGTTCGCGACGGGAGACCCGATCCGCGGCGGAATTCCCGTCGTCTTTCCGCAGTTCGCGAACACCGGGCCGCTTCCACAGCACGGGTTCGCGCGCAAAACCGAATGGCAGCTCGCCGAGAACGCCGACGCATCGGACGACCCATCCTCGGTAAAGCTCGTCCTGGTCGACGATCATCGGACTCGTGAGCTGTGGCCGTACCACTTCCGCACCGAGCTCGTTGCGACGATCGATGACAAGTCCCTTCAGGTGAAGCTCGAAGTCTTCAATACGGGTGACGAGGTGTTCACCTTCACCTCCGCGCTGCACACCTACATTGCCGTCGCCGATATCCGGGAGTCGGCGATCCGCGGATTCACCGGCAAGTGGTATCTGGACAAGACCCAGGGTGGCAACGAGACGAAAGACGAAGCGAAGAAGCTGGTGATATCCGACGAGACCGATCGCGTTTATCTCAAGGCGCCGAAGAAGGTCGAAATCGAAGATCGCGGCAACGATCGCCGGATCGAGGTGAGAGCTGCGGGGTTCAAGGATGCCGTCGTCTGGAATCCGTGGGCCGAGAAGGTGACCGGCTTTATCGGACTGGACACCGATGACTACATGAGGATGGTCTGCGTGGAAGCAGCGCAGATCGGTTCGCCGGTGGAGCTCAAGCCCGGCGCGTCGTGGGGCGGCTCACAGACTCTGGCGCTCGTGTAAGTGCCGATCTTCCGCCCGTCTGCATTCAAGTGGCAATGCGACAAGTGCGGAGTCTTTTTCGGAGCGGGAAAAGGCGGGGTGTGCTCCTCGTGCAAGCGGGCGCTGTGCGATTCACACTTGTACGGGTCGTTCCTGGAGAAGATGAAGGCGCGGTTCTCCAGTGACAAAGCGGTGTGTGTTGAATGCAGGACGCGGCGACGAGCTAGAACCGCTTAAAGAACCCTATCGCCCCGACCTGCGCATTTCCCTCCACTACCTGACTCTTGATCCAGAACGCGAGTATCAGCACGGCGTACTGTAGGAAAGTGCTGATCTCGCTTTTGAGCGCCTCGCCCCAATGGTACTCGCCCACGGGCCGCTCACCGCGCGGCGGGCGGAGGATCCAGCGCGGAGTCTCATTCTTGTAATCCAGGTACTCGCGTCCAAAAATGGATTCGAGCACCCCTTCCTCGTAGCGGACGATCAGCTCGTACTCCAGCGCGAACAACAGCACCGCAATGGGCAGAAACCAAAGCACTCCGGAGATGGTGACAAATCCCATCCAGATGAGAAAGTTGCCGATGTAGAGCGGATTTCGCGTCCAGGCGAATATTCCGTATGTGACCAGTCGCTGCACGTTGCGGGAGCGGCGGCGAGTGACAGTACCGGCAGCCGCGACGCCCGCCAGACGGACCGCCTCACCAATTACGATCAGCGCGAGCCCGATTTCCCAGCGGAACGGAGATGTCGTGCCCGGCATTACGAGTGGAATGCCGAGGAACAGAAGTGGCAGCCATCCTCGATGACGGAATAGCACCGCGCCGATCTGCGCCGGAATCGATTGCTCGGCAGTGCTGATCACTTCCGTGTTGACTCTTCGCCGCTGTCTTCCTCCCACGGGGAAAAGAGCGTCCGCCATTGATCGGGAACGGGTATCGGCTTTCCATCCGGCGCGACCGTGACGTAGACAATCGAGGCGTCGCATACCACAGCATTGCGCTGATTCCGCACGATCTGCCGGACGATGAAGCTCGTATTCCCAACTGAGAGCAGGCCGGTGCGAATGCCAAGGTCGTCGCCGGGGAATGTCTGCGCCTGGTACGAAGCTTCGACCTTGCGCACGACGGCCCACAGATTCGTCTTCATGTACTCGTCGTACGACATGTGCCGCTCCAGAGCCGACCATCTCGCGCGCTCGAGCAGAACCAGCATGTGGGCATGATTCACGTGCCCCACGGAGTCGCAGTCGCTCGGGTAGATGTGAACCTTGAAATCTTCCGGCATCAGCAGTGGAAAGAGGGGGAATCGTCGCCCACGAAAGTTAACGCGCCCGGGGCGCGACACCATTCAGGCGCTAGATTTCGGTGATGCCTCCAGCCCCCTCGGATGGCGTACTCTACCTCGACAAGCCGGAGCAGGTAGACCGCTTCCTCAATGAAATATCAAGCGTGAAAGAGCTCGCCCTCGATACCGAAGGCGCGAGCTTTCACCGCTTCCTCGACCGCATCTATCTCCTCCAGCTCTCGACGCGCGAGCACAGCGCGATCATCGATCCCCTTCCAGTCGGCTCACCGGCAGGCCTTGGTCAATTGCTCCAAAGCAACTCGGTCGAAGTTGTGTTCCACGATGCGGACTACGATCTGCGCCTCCTGCACCAGGATTACGGCTGGCACGTCACGAGCATCTTCGACACCCGGATCGCGTCGCAGCTGCTTGGCATCAAGTCGTTCGGGCTCGCCGCGCT
>CATPBN010000338.1 GCA_955652635.1 uncultured Gemmatimonadaceae bacterium | reverse complement strand
GCGTGAACGCGACGACCCAGTTGTCGCCGACGGTGTCGCTCCAGGCCTTCTACTTCTACCGCGCGCCGATGAACATTCCGAAGGGCCGCTTCTCCTCGTTCCAGATGACAAATATCACAGCGCGCAAGAAGCTCGATGGCGCCAACATGAGTGTGTCCGTGCGATTCGCCGATCCGTTCAACACGATGAAGTTCAGCGTCAGGGCGGGTGACGACAATCTCACCCAGCTCACGTCGCGAAGATTCGGCGTCCGCGCGACGTACCTGACCTTTCAGTACAACTTCGGGCAGACGCCCAAGATCCGTTTGCCGAAAGAGGAGCCCGCGCAGCCGGCGCCAGTGTTCCCATAGGCGCCGCAGCAAAACGGCGACGGTTGGCTGTCGTCGTTTGCCCGGCTCCGAATCCATCTTCTGGACATCACCTTGCAGGATTGGTGAAAGCTTGGGGGATGGATTCGTGTTTGAGAGCGCTCTGGCGGTCATTGTCGGCGCAGTGGTCGGAGCGGCCGGACCGCAATATGCCTTCCTCGGCTGGTACAGTCTCATTCCCTGGGGGCTGGTTGCAATCGTCCTTGGCACGTGGGGCAACAGGCGCCAAGCCCTCAAGAATGGAGCACTTTACGGGTTCTCGCTCTCGTTCGCGTTCCTTGTAGCGGGATACAACGGCACCCGCTCGCTGGTGAGCCGGTTCCCGTTTTTCGTGATTCTTGCTCTGTTCGGCGCGGTATGCGGTCTGGCTTTGACCGCCCTCGGGTTCTATCTGAAGCTCCGGTTCGCTTCCCCGCGGACGATGATTTAGGCGGTGCCTGAGCGGCCAACTATGCGCTTTCCTCTGGACGCAACCCGCACAATGCCATACATTTAGCTATGGCAACCACGACTCGGCCATCGAGCAAGCCCGCCACTCCGGCAAAAGCCGGCGGCGGGCTTTCGCGTATCAAGGGATCAGCAGCTCCGGAAACGACCACGCCACGGGTTCGCGCGGAGGTCGTCCTGACCTTCGACGATGTCCTGCTGACGCCGAGGCATTCGCTCGTGCATCCAAAGGACGTGAGCACGACTTCGCTGTTTACCCGCGGAATCACGCTCAATGTGCCCTTCGCCTCGGCGGCAATGGACACTGTCACCGAGTCGGAAATGGCGATGGCTATGGCGCGCGCGGGCGGAATCGGCGTCATCCACAAGAACATGTCGATCGACCGCCAGGCCGCCGAGGTCGACCGCGTGAAGCGATCGGAGAGCGGGATGATACTCAACCCCATCACGCTCTCCCCGGATGGAACGCTCCGCGAGGCCGTTGCGCTGATGCGGCGATTCAAGATCTCAGGCGTGCCCATCGTGAATCGCGACGGACAACTCGTCGGAATCATCACCAACAGAGATCTCCAGTTCGAGCGAAATCTCGATCGTCCGCTGCGCGACGCGATGACGTCGAAGAATCTGGTTACCGCGCCGCTGGGAACAACGCTCGATGAGGCCGAGGCGATTCTCGGAAAGCACCGGATCGAAAAGCTGCCGGTGGTCGACGAGAAGGGAACGCTTCGCGGACTGATCACGGTCAAGGATATTCACAAGCGCCGCGACTTCCCGGACGCCAACAAGGATCAGCACGGACGCCTTCGTGTCGCCGCCGCAATAGGCGCAGCGAACTATCGTGATCGGGCGCGCGCGCTCGTCGACGCCGGCGTCGATGTCCTCATCGTCGACACCGCGCACGGACACTCGGAGGGAGTTCTCGAGGCAACGTCCGTCGTTCGCGAGATGTTCCCCGATGTTCAGCTCGTCGCCGGAAACGTCGCGACGCGCTCCGGTGCGCGCGCCCTCGTCGAGCGGGGAGTGGATGCCGTGAAGGTGGGTGTGGGTCCCGGCTCCATATGTACCACGCGCATCGTTACGGGCGTCGGCGTTCCGCAGCTCACCGCCGTCTTCGACGCAGTCGAAGGAGCCGGAGATATTCCCGTCATCGCTGACGGAGGCATCAAATACTCCGGGGACATCGTGAAGGCGCTCGCGGCCGGCGCATCCAGCGTGATGATGGGGTCCATGCTCGCCGGCACCGAGGAAAGCCCTGGCGAATCGCTGCTGCTCGAGGGACGCCGGTTCAAGATGATTCGCGGAATGGGCAGTCTCTCGGCGATGCAGGATGGAAGCGCCGACAGATACTTCCAGGAAGGCGAGATGTCGGCGAAGAAGCTGGTGCCCGAGGGAATCGAGGGACGGGTTCCCTACAAGGGACCGGTGAGCGACGTGCTGTTCCAGATGGTTGGCGGTCTGCGCAGCGGGATGGGTTATGTCGGCTGCTCCGACATCGAACAGCTCCGCACCGAAGCCGAGTTTGTCCGCATCACGGCTGCCGGACTTCGCGAATCGCATCCCCACGACGTTACAATTACCCGCGAGGCACCCAACTACTCGGTGTAGCGGTTGCTTGACTTTGCTTCGAGCGTCATCACAACTTCTGGCGGCTCCGCAGTGTCGAATCTTTCAGTGTTCCGTCGTCAGACTACCCACGTTTTCGGAGTTTCCTAATGGGCTTATGGACGAAGAAGAGCATCGCCGTTCTGCAGGCTGAGGCGGCGGGCGAATCGGAAGGCCACACCCTCAGGCGCGCTCTGGGCGCCCTGAACCTCACTACGCTGGGCATCGGCGCGATCATCGGCGCCGGAATTTTCGTCCTCACGGGAAGGGCAGCCGCGGCCTATGCCGGCCCGGCAATCGTCCTCTCCTTCATTGTATCCGGATTTGGATGCCTTTTTGCCGGCCTGTGCTACGCGGAATTCGCGAGCATGATCCCGATCGCCGGCAGCGCATACACGTACGGCTACGCGACGCTCGGTGAATTCGTTGCCTGGATCATCGGGTGGGACCTGATCCTGGAGTATCTCTTCGGCGCCTCCACCGTCGCCGTGGGATGGTCCGGATACTTCTCGGCGTTCATGGACCAGATCGGATTGCATATGCCGACATCGTTCACCAGCGCGCCGTACTACTACGCCGATGGGAACGAATTCGACCAGACGACGAAAGTCCTTCTTCACCCTGCTGGCTTCTCTCACACAGGAGCTGTGCTCAATCTTCCGGCGATGGTCCTGATCGCGCTCATGACGACGCTTCTCGTCATTGGCATCAAGGAATCCGCACGCTTCAACAACTTCATCGTAATTCTCAAGATCACGATCGTGCTTCTCGTGATCGGATTCGGGTTCATGTACGTGAACACGGCCAACTGGCATCCGTTCATTCCCCCCGGTGAAGGGTTTGGTCGTTACGGCTGGAGTGGCGTCGTGCGGGGCGCGGCAGTTGTGTTCTTCGCCTATATAGGGTTCGACGCTGTATCCACCGCGGCGCAGGAGGCCAAGAATCCTCAGCGGGACATGCCCATAGGAATTCTCGGATCGCTGGCTGTATGCACGGTGCTCTACATCCTGATGTCGCTCGTCATGACAGGACTGGCTCCCTACAAGGAACTCGATGTTCCGCACCCGGTGTTCGTCGCAATCGACAAGGCTGGCCCTGCGCTCGCCTGGCTCGCGTCGATCATCAACATC
>CATPBN010000337.1 GCA_955652635.1 uncultured Gemmatimonadaceae bacterium | reverse complement strand
TCCCTGACGCGATCGGGTCACGAACGACGATCTTCCCCTTCCACTTCGGATCGATGAGATCGTCCCAGTCCTTCGGGGCGTCGACATCCTTGACCGCGTCGCGGTTGTACCCGATCACCTCGGGAGTCAGATACGTCCCGTACCAGTTGTCGTGCGCTTCTCGCCCCTCGGGATCAATCGCAGCTGCCCAGGTCGGCTTGTATGGTTGAAGCAGATCCTCCTTTGTCGCCCGATCGAATGCTTCAGCCGGTGCCCCGAACCAGACGTCAGCTTGCGGATTCGGTTTCTCAGCCCTCACTCGTTCGAGAACTTCCTGCGAGCCCATGTCCACCCATTGTACATCGATGTCGGGATGGACCTTCTCGAATCCCTTTTCGAAATACTCCAGCAGCTCTTTTCCGTGCGGCGAATAAACGATCAGTACTGTGCGGTGATCCGAGCTGCACGCGGCGAGAGCTATAAGCGCCACAAAGCAAGCTGCCATGCGGCGCAGCTTCATCGAATGGTGTTGCCGCCGAGGAGGTTGGCGAAGATGCGCGCGCCGCCCGGAACGCCGGCCGGTAGCTGCCGGAAGAGGGCGAGTGGGACGTAGATGTAGGTACCTCGGCCATATGGCGCAGCGAGAATGGCGGCGCGATTCGGCTGCTCGCCTGGATCGTTCATCGCCAGCATACTGCGATAGTGGGAGTCGAACGTCGAAGGCATGTACGTCGCCCTTTCCTGCACCCAACCTTTGAAGTCATCCTGGGTGATCTTGTTCGGCGTGTTGAGCAGCGGCGACTGCGGATCGGTGAAAGTCACCGGCGCATTTTCGTCGGTCACCCGCTCGGCACGCTGCTGCAGCGTGATCGGGTAAGGCATGATGCCCGGTCGCTGCATCTCGCCTTGTCCGTACTGCACCACGAGCCGACCACCATTGCGCACATACGTCAGGAGGTATTCGTTATTGCCTTCAAGTGTCTGACTCGACTGGTACGCGCGCGGTCCCACGACGATCGCAGTGAATCGGCTGAGATCGGTCTGCGGAAGATCGTCCGCATCTACGATCGTGAGCGGAACGCCCAGCTGCTGGAGCACCGGAGCGACATTGTCACCGACGCCGGGAACGTAGGCGACGTTGAGTCGCGCCGGCAGAGCAACGTCGACCGCGTTGACGCTAATCGTCGACGGGCGATACATGCGCTGCGGATTGATGTGCGGATACTCGATCGGGATATAGCCGGATCGAAACGACCGGCTTTTTGCCGTTGCGGTCGCCGTTATCTCGTGGATGCCGCGCTCCAGTCTTCCCTTCACCCCGAACGCGAGGGTGCGAGTAGATCCCGGCGCCATCTGTACCGTGCGCACGAGTGAATCGGCGCTCAGGCCGCGAGGAAGCGACAACGTGACCCTCACCGGTGTGGGGTCATTGAACGCTGAGCGAATCGTCGCCTTGACCACTTGATCAGAAGGGACGTTGGCGCGGATCATCGTGGTTGCCTGATCGAGAGTAATCGAGATTCCTGGAGCGACAATCAGGGGGCGCTGAACATCTCCGCGAACGCGATCGACGTAGTGGTGCACGATTGGCGCCGCAACATCCAGCCATGTGGATTGCCCGGAAATCTGAACCTTTACGTGCAGCCAATTCTTTCGCTCTCTCTCGTCCTCCGAGAGCCCTGTGACTGTGGGAGCGAACAGGTCGCCGTTCCGTGGTTCAGCAAGCCACCACGGCTGCGTCACTTCGTTCCCTATGTACGACTGTACCCATTTGTAACTCGAATCGGGAGCAATCGGATTGCTGGGGGCTTCGAAAGGCAGCTTGATGATGTCGCCGAAGTCTAGTTTGATGGGTAGGCGTCCGCGATTATACAGCGTCACTGCAACTTTCGCCGTATCACCGACCGCAAGCGCCTGTCGGTCCGCAACCGCCTCGAGCGCTATCGTTGGCGGAAAGTCCGGCGGCGCGACACGACCGTCCTGCACGAGGAGCCGGGTCGTGTCGAGTCCCGCGAAGATGGACTTCTCTTCCTTGGCCGGCGGCGCGGGAACCCGCGAATCTTCACGAGTCAAATAATCCCACACCACTCCTTTGCGACGCAGCGTCCCTTGCCCCTGCGACTTGTGCTGTGATCGGCTGTCCGCCGCAATCTCCTGATAGGAGAGCCCCAGAAACGGATCGTACTCCCCGACATTGACTGCAATTGTGCGGTCCTGCGGAGAAAAAAGCGCTAACCGATAAAACTTGAGCGGAGTCCACGGCTTTCCGAAGTCTCGAACAGGAAAGCGAACGGTATCTGCGGCGAGTCTGTACGCTTCACGCGCCAGGATCGCCGAGACCTGATGATGCCCGTGTCCATCCCGCGGGGTTCCTGAAAAGGTCGTGATCACAATGTGCGGCCTGAACGCGCGCATCACCGTCATCACATCGTTCAGCAACGAGTCCTGGGGCCAGTGCTTCCGGGTCTCGTCCGCGGTCTTCGAGAAACCAAAGTCGTACCCCCGCGCGAAGTATTGGTGCGCCCCATCAATTCGCCTCGCGGCCAGCAGCTCCTCGGTGCGAATCACCCCTAGCGCTTCGCCAAGCTCGTTGCCGATGAGATTCTGCCCGCCATCGCCGCGAGTGAGTGATAAATACGCAGTTTCGACCCGACGTCCGCGCGCGAGCCACGCGATCAGTTGGGTGTCTTCATCATCCGGATGTGCGGCGATCCAGAGCACGCGCATCCGCTCCGGCGCATTCTGCACTCGAATGCTCGCCGCCGAGGGGAGTATTGCCTGCGCGCTCGCAGGATGTGGCATCAGCACGGCCACACCCAGCACAGCAAGTGTTACCGTTTTCCTCATTGTTGTCGGAAGATCGATGCTCAGGATTTGAACGCCATGCCGCGACGCTTCGCCCCAGACGCCTGCTGCACAGGAGCATTCACCTCGGTAACGATACGCTCCTGCTCCTTCTTGTGCGCCTCGGCGTATCCCTCAGCCGGGCTCGCGCGATCGGGGCGACCGATGTATCGGGTCGGCAGCGCGTTGCCTGTCGACATCCTGAGCCGCGGCGCGACGTACGTCCACGCGCCCTGATTCTTCGGCTCTTCCTGCGCCCAGATGACTTCCTCGATCGCCGGATACAAGTCGACGATCTGAGCCACCTGACTACCCGCCCAGGGATACAGCTCCTCGATCCTCACGATCGCCACGTGCGGCGCGCGTTTGGCCGCGAGATCGTAGTAGACTTTTCCGGTGCAGAACACGAGTCGCGTTATCGCTTCACGCGTCTTCGACGCGACGGGATCATCGATCACCGGCCGGAATTGCCCGCTCGTCAGATCGGTGATGTTCGACGCCGCCTCAGACATCCGCAACAGACTCTTGGGCTGCATCAGAATCAGCGGGCGAGGCTCGGACAGTGCCGCCTGGCGTCTCAGAATGTGAAAGTACTGCGCCGGCGTCGATGGATACGCGACGCGTTGATTCCCCTCGGCGCAAAGCTGGAGGAATCGCTCCAGGCGCGCGCTCGAATGCTCGGGGCCCTGCCCTTCGTACCCGTGCGGAAGCAGGAGCACCACCGATGAATCCTGGCCCCACTTGGCCCGATCGGCGGCGATGAACTGGTCGATGATCGGCTGCGCGACGTTCACGAAGTCCCCGTACTGCGCTTCCCACAACACCAGCGTGTCCTCGGCGGCGGTGCTGTACCCATACTCGAATCCGAGCACCCCTGTTTCCGAGAGCGGGCTGTTGTAGATCTCGAACCGGCCGTGTTTCGCTCCGTCGGCGACGTGCGCGAGAGGAACGTAAATCTCACCAGACTCGGCATCGTGCAGCACCGCCTGGCGATGCGAGAACGTCGCGCGCTCGGCGTCCTGCCCCGTGAGACGAATCGACGTTCCATCCGTGAGCAGCGATGCGAATGCGAGCGCTTCCGCGTGTCCCCAGTCGATTCCGCCCGCGTCACCCATCGCGTCAGCGCGTCGCGCCAGAGTCTTAGCCAGCCGCGGATTCACCTTCAGCGTCGAAGGCCACTTGAGCAAACGCTCGTTGAGCGCGCGCAGGCGATCGGCATCGACTCCGGTATCCGCGCCCACCGCCGACAGGTCCGCCTCGCCTTCCTTCGGTGCCCGGTGCTCTGGCGGGTGGATCTCCCCGCTCTTCATCGCCGTCTGAATGCGATCGAAGTTCGCCGCCGCATCTGCATCGAGCTTCTTTACTTCAGCGTCGGTAATGACTCCCTCGGCGACGAGGCGATTGCCCCAGACCTCGCGCGGCGAAGGATGCGAGCGAATCCTCTTGTAAAGCTCCGGCTGCGTGAAGGACGGCTCGTCTGTCTCGTTGTGTCCGTGACGCCGGTAGCCGACGACATCGATCAGGAAGTCCTTGCCGAACTTCGCGCGATACTCGATTCCAAGTCTCGTGACGTGCACGCACGACTCCGCGTCATCGGCATTCACGTGAATGATCGGCACCTCGAACCCCTTGGCGAGGTCACTGGCGTAGTGCGTCGAGCGGCCATCGATGGGATCGGTCGTGAATCCAACCTGATTGTTGACGATGATGTGAAGCGTCCCGCCAGTGCGGAAACCTTCGAGGCCCGAGAGATTGAAGGTCTCGGCCACTACTCCTTCGCCCGGGAACGCCGCATCGCCGTGGACGCAGACAGGAAGAACCGCCGATTCGTCTCTCTTTCCGGCCCCCGCCAGAACCTGACGCGCGCGCGCAACTCCTTCGAGCACGGGGTTAACCACCTCGAGATGGCTTGGATTCGGAATCAGCACGATGTCAACTTCAGCGCCATTTCCCGTCTGCCTCGTGCCGCGCGCTCCCAAGTGGTATTTGACGTCGCCGGTTTCACTCACGGCGTTGGTCGTCGCGTGCTTGCCCTCGAATTCCTCGAAGATCGTCGCGTACGGCTTGCCGAGTGTGTGGGCGAGAACGTTGATGCGTCCACGATGGGCCATGGCCAGGTCGATCTCGCGCGTTCCGTGCGTCGCTGCCGCTTCGATCGCGACGTCCAGCATCGGAACGAGGATGTCCCCACCCTCGATCGAGAAGCGCTTGTACCCCTGATAGGCGCGGCCGAGGAAGCGCTCTAGACCATCGACGTCGGTGAGACGTTGCAGTATCGCGCGCTTGTCTTCTACGCTGAGCGGCGCGTTGAGACGTCCACTCTCGATCTCCTCCCGCAGCCACTCGCGTTCTTCGACTTTGCCGAGGTGGGCAATCTCGAAGCCGATTCGCGACGAATAAAACTCCCTGAGGCCGGCGACTACGTCTGCTGCGGTTCCGCTCTCGCCGCCGAGAGCCTCCGCGGGAATCCTCTGCAGATCTTCCTCACGCAGGCCGTGAAATTCCGGTGTGAGCTCGGGGGTTCCGCCGGGTGGGGTCCCAAGCGGATCCAGCGGAACGGCCAGGTGGCCGAAATTGCGGATCGCATCTACGAGCTTCGCCGCGGCAGCAACTTTCCTGAGCAGATCGGCATCGATCCGTCCAGTCGCCGGAGGCTCTGCTCCCGCGGAGGGCACAGCACCACTCAGGCTCTCGGCGAATCGGAAGAATTGTCGCCACGATTCGTCCACCGACGCCGGGTTGCGCCGATAGGCTTCGTATGCTTCGCTTATGTATCCGTCGTTGAAGACGCCCGTGATCGGGTCGGAGCTCATGCTCTAAATTTAACCGCGCTCCAGTGTCCTTGGCGCTGTGTTCACGGGGAGTGGGAGGACGAATTTGGAGCGGGCCGCGGCCGCACGGAGAATCTTGAGCGCGGGGCCCATCTCCAGCGTCGGCAGATAGAGAAAGCCGGCGATCCCATTGACGTCAAGCAGATGCAGCTCCTGAGAGTGGCGCGTCAGGCTCACCGCGATCACCGGAGTATTGGAGAGCAGCTCGTCGCGCTCCCATTTCTCGAGTGGAATGGTTGCCAGGAGGTCGTAATCACAGATGATCACATCGGGAGACGCTCTTCGCGCGGCGTCGACCGCCGCATCGAGGCCAACGGCTTCGGCGGTGATGACGCCCATGCGAGCGAAATATCGAGCGATGTGGTCACTCAAAAAGCAATGGCGCGCAATGCACAACGCGCGAAGGGGCGCGGCTTCTTCCCGCGGAGCTGGTTGAACTGATTCCAGAGACATGGCCGTTGATCGTAAGGCACTATGTGAAAGAACACAAGCAGAATCGCGATGAAAACCAATGCCACTGCCTGTGCCACAAGACCACTGCGTGAAGTCTGGACGTCGTGAACTTCCAACTCGCAACTGCGCTGCTGCCAACTCGCACCCGTTCCGTTGTAGGTGGAGTAAAGAAAAGCCCCCCGCACTAGCCTAGTGCGGGGGGCTTTCCAGAAGCTCGAGCGGGCAGCTCTTACTTCTTCGTCTTGTCGACGTTGTTGCCGATCACGCCGCCGAGGATCGCTCCGGCTGCGCCACCGATAATCGCGCCCTTCACACTGTGGCCGGCGACCGCGCCGATCACAGCACCAGCGCCCGCGCCGATCGCGGCGTCACGCTTCGTGTGCTTGACTTCCACTGGTGCGGGAGCAGGAGCGTAGACCGGAGCGGAAGAATACGTTCCGCCCGACGAGCTCCGACGCGTGGTGGTCGTACGACGGACTGGCGCCCGATAAACGGTACGAGGCGCCGCTGCATTGCTCCTCAGCGCCGCCGCGGACGTCGTCGTCCCCGCGCGCTCAGCGGCGGTGATGCTGTCGAGCGGCGTGTACGGCCTGCTCGCTGCCGCGGTGGACAGGTCGGAATTCAACGCGCTATCCGCAGCGGTTTTGTTGTCGCCCTTCGAGCAGGCGAATGCGAGAGCCGCGGCCGGAAGAATTAGTAGCTTTTTGAACATTTTGAAGCCTCCAGAATTGACCCCCGCTCAAGGCGACGGCACTACCATAGAGGGCAGAGTTTGTGCCAAAGTGTACGGTGGAGTTAGGCCACTGTAGCGACGGATAACGCCGCAATCGGCGCCGTGTCGTCCTCCAGGGAGGCCGGAAGGGTGAGACGGAAGGAGCTGCCTTGACCGGGCGTCGAGCAGACGGTTAGCGAGCCATCCAACAGCTGAGCCAGGCGCCTCGAGATCGGGAGGCCCAGGCCTGTCCCCGGCTGCTTCGATTCCGAGACCTGGACGAACTCCTCGAAGATGCGCGTGATGTCCTCTTTCGCTATCCCGACCCCTTCGTCGACTACCTCTATTTCTACACCCTTGTCCTCGCACTGTTTGCACACTACGCGGATCGGCTTGCCCTCACCGAATTTGATCGCATTCGACAGCAGGTTGAGCAGAATCTGTCTCACCCGCCGCGGGTCGCTCACGATGTTGAAGGGCTCGCTTTCCATGTCGAGCGAGAGGGTAGAGCCATACTCGTCGGCGAGCGGTCGCACGGTTACGAAGAGGTCCTCGATCAGCGCGGGGAGCATCACCGGTTGCAGTGAGAGCTCGATCTTACCCGCCTCGATCTTGGACAGGTCGAGTACATCGTTCACCAGCTCGAGCAGATGCCGGGCCGCCTTGAGCGTGCGCTGCAGTCCTTCCTTCTGCTTGGCGTTTAGCGGACCGTAAATGTTGTCCAGCATCAGTGTGCTGTAGCCGATCACGGCATTGATCGGCGTCCGCAACTCGTGGCTCATCGAAGCATAGAACCTGTTGCGCGCACCCATCGCCTGCTCGAGCGCGACCTGACGGCGGTGGAGCTCGTCGTTCATCTGCGACAACTTGGCCGCCGACCGCGCCTCGGCCTCGAGAAGCGACGTGCGATGCTCCAGCTCCAGCTCACGCTTCTGACTCTCG
>CATPBN010000336.1 GCA_955652635.1 uncultured Gemmatimonadaceae bacterium | reverse complement strand
TGAGGAAATCGAGCGCATGAAGGAGTACCTCGGCTTCCTCGACGCGCTCGGCGTCGGCGATTGGGTGGAGTTCGATCTCTCGATCGTCCGGGGACTCGCTTACTATACGGGGAAGGTGTTCGAGCTCTTCGATGCGAAAGGCGAGTTTCGCGCAATCTGCGGAGGCGGGCGTTACGACGATCTTCTATCCACCATCGGTGGCGTGGATCTCCCCGCGCTCGGGTTCGGGATGGGGGACGTGGTACTCACGGAGCTGCTAAAGGCGCGAGACCTGCTCCCCTCCGCCGAGCTCGGGACAGAGTACTGGGTCGCAGCAGAAGATGAATCGCTCCTTCGCGAAGTGATGACGGTAGCTGGACGACTGCGCGCGAAATCGCGGAGCGTCGAGTACGCGCTCAAATCGCAGACGCTGGCTCGCCAGCTCAAGACCGCGTCGACCGCCGGCGTGAAGAATGTCGTCCTGCTCAGGCGCCAGGATTATGCGAATGGCAACGTGACACTCAAGACGCTCGCCGACGGATCCGAGCGGAGCGTAGCTCTCGATGCATTTCTCGACTCACTGTAACAACGGCAATGGCTGACGACAAAAAACTGACGACGCGCTCCGCAGATTTCAGCGCCTGGTACAACGAAGTGGTTCTCAAGGCGGAGCTCGCGGATTACTCGCCGGTTCGCGGCTGCATGGTCATCCGGCCGCGCGGGTACGGCATCTGGGAGCGCATGCAGCACCAGCTCGACACGATGTTCAAGGACACAGGGCACGAGAATGCTTACTTCCCGCTCTTCATCCCCGAGAGCTTCCTGCACAAGGAGGCGGAGCACGTCGAGGGATTCGCGCCCGAGCTGGCAGTCGTTACACACGGTGGTGGCAAGAAGCTCGAGGAACCGCTCGTGGTGCGGCCCACCTCGGAGACGATCATTTACGCTATGTACGCGAAGTGGGTGCAGAGCTATCGCGACTTGCCCGTCCTGATCAATCAGTGGGCCAACGTCGTGCGTTGGGAGATGCGGACACGACTGTTCCTGAGGACTCTTGAATTCCTCTGGCAGGAGGGACACACCGCGCATGCCACCCACGACGAGGCCGAGGAAGAAACGCGGAGGATGCTCGGCGTCTACCGCGACTTCATGGAAGGCTGGATGGCGATGCCCGTTGTGACTGGCATCAAGACCGACTCGGAGAGATTCGCCGGCGCGCTGCGCACCTATTCCTGCGAGGGGATGATGCAGGACAACAAGGCGCTCCAGGCGGGCACCTCGCACAACCTCGGACAGAATTTCTCCAAGGCGTTCGATCTCAAGTTCCAGACGGAGGCGGGGGTGTCGAGTACGCGTGGAACACCAGCTGGGGCGTCTCGACACGCTTGGTCGGCGGTCTGGTGATGACGCACGGCGATGACAAAGGTCTTCGCACGCCGCCTCTCCTCGCTCCAATCGAAATAGTCATCGTGCCTATCTGGCGCTCGGAGGAGGACAAGGGCCGAGTCAAGGCAGCCGCGCACATGGTCAAGGAGAGCCTCCTCGCCTGGGAACGCCGCGTGCCTGGCCGCCTTCGCGTGCACGTTGACGATCGCGAGGGAATGAAACCCGGCGCCAAGTACTACGAGTGGGAGCTGCGAGGGATTCCGCTACGGATGGAGCTCGGACCGCGCGATATCGATCAGAACCAGGCCGTACTTGTTCGCCGCGACACCGGGGAGAAGCGCTCCGTCTCGCTCTCATCAGTGGGCGAAGAGGCAGCTGACGTGTTGCACCTGATCCAGGAATCCATGCTCATCGACGCGCGCGAGCGCAGGGAGCAGAACAGCATTCGCGGCGGGATCACCTACGATCGGTTTCGCGAAGTGATGGATGGGGATGGCGCGTTCGTATATGCGGGCTGGTGCGGAGATGAGAAGTGCGCGGCGGCCATCAAGGAGGAGACGAAGGCGACCATTCGCGTTCTCCCCGATGAGGAATTCAGATCCGCCGACCCGCCGAAGACGTGCCTGAAGTGCGGAAGCGCATCAACCACCGAGGCGCTGTGGGCAAAAGCGTACTGAAGACGCCCAAGGTCGCGCCCAAGAGGGCGACGGAGACGACGACGGTTGGCGACGAGGCATTTTCCCGGAATGATGAGGGCTTGATGTGCGAGCGAGTGCCGCTCTCGGTCATCGCTCGCGAAACCGGGACGCCCGCTTACGTCTACAGCGCTGGCGCGATTCGCGATCAGTATGCCCATCTTCGGGACGCGATGAAGAGCGTCGACGCCCGGCTCCACTACAGCGTCAAGGCGAACTCCAGCATGGCGATTCTCTCGCTGTTGCGGGAGCTCGGCGCGGGACTCGATATCGTCTCGGGAGGCGAGCTGTATCGCGCCCTCAAGGCCGGGTACACCGGGCGCGATATCGTCTTCAGCGGCGTCGGGAAGACTGAACGCGAAATGGAGGACGCGCTCCGCGCGCAGGTGCTCTTGGTCAACGTCGAATCCGAGCAGGAGCTCCACGTCCTCGATGCCGTCGCCAAGCGACTCGGCGTCAAGGCTCCGGTCGCACTGCGGGTGAATCCGGAAGTGCTCGTCGATACGCCCCACCCATACACTCGCACCGGCGAGAAGGGAATGAAGTTCGGAATCCCGTTCGACGAGGCGCTGTCGGTGGCGAAGGCGTCTGCGACGCTACCCAACATCGACTTGATCGGGCTCGACATGCATGTGGGCTCGCAGATATCGCAGTTCGCTCCTTACGAGGTTGGCTTGCAGAGACTCCTCCACCTGCGCCGTGAGATAGAGCGGGAAACAAAGGCGCGTCTCGAGTGGCTCGACATCGGTGGCGGTTTGGCGGTGACGTATGACGCCGAGCGGTCTGTGGACGTGCGTCATTTTGGTGAAGTCGTCAAGGCACTGGTGAGCGGATCGGGCCTCAAGATCATCCTCGAGCCCGGACGTTACCTGGTGGGGAACGCGGGTGTTCTGCTCACTCGCGTTCTCTACAGAAAGCGCAGCGGCGGAAAGGAGTTCATAATCACCGATGCAGGGATGACCGATCTCCTTCGGCCGTCGCACTACAACGCCTTCCATCGCATCGATGCGGTAAAGCCGACCGGACGCACGACTGTCGCCGATGTCGTCGGTCCAATCTGCGAAACCGGCGATTTTCTCGCCCTCGACCGCCAGATAGACGACGCGCAACCGGGCGATCTTCTTGCGGTGCAGTCCACTGGCGCATATGGGTTCGTGATGTCATCCAACTACAACTCGCGTCCGCGAGCGCCCGAAGTGCTTGTGGACGCTGACAGGTTCGCTGTGATCACCCGGCGGGAGAGCTACGACGATCTCGTTCGCAACGAGATCGAGACTCCCGAGTGGAGGAGCCGGTAGTGCGAATCGGCGTGATGGCTGACACCCACGATCGGGTCCCCGCAGTGGCTGACCTCCTCGAGAGGCTGGCCCAGAAAGGCGTGAGCATGGTCATGCACGCCGGGGACTATTGCTCCCCGTTCTGTCTCGCCCCATTCCATCTGCGAGGCACGGCCCTCCTCGGCGTCTTCGGGCGCAACGACGGAGACCGCGAGACACTGAGCGCTTACGCCGCTCGCGGAATGGGAACCGAGATCTACGAATCGCCGCACAGCTTCGACGTGGGAGGGAAGCGGATCCTTCTGGTGCACGAAATTGGGGAAGTCAATGCGAGATCGATCGAGCAACACGACTTCGTGATACACGGCTCCTCCCACCTCCAGTCGAAAAAAAATATCGGGAGCACGATCGTGGTCAACCCGGGCGAGGCCTGCGGATGGATTCACGGCAAGTGCACAGCGGCGATCCTCGACACGGAAACCGGAGAAGTAGAAGACATCTCTCTATGAGCAGCCGGATCCTCATCATCGACTTCGGCTCACAATTCACGCAGTTGATCGCCCGCCGGGTTCGCGAAGCCCGCGTGTACTCCGAGATTCACCCGCCGAGCCGCACCGTCGAGTGGATCCGCGAGTGGAAGCCCACCGGGATCATTCTGAGTGGCGGACCGAATTCGGTTTACGGCGACAACGTCCCGCTCGCTGACCCAAAGATCTTTGACATCGCGCCCGTACTCGGCATCTGCTACGGAATGCAGCTGATCGCGCATATCGAGGGTGGCCAGGTTATCCGGACCAATCGACGGGAGTACGGGCGCGCCGAAGTGAAAGTGCTGGAGCCGAGTGGTTTGTTCGAAGGGTTTACGAGCACGGAGCCGGTAACCGCCTGGATG
>CATPBN010000335.1 GCA_955652635.1 uncultured Gemmatimonadaceae bacterium | reverse complement strand
TCGTAGCTGAGCCCCGCGAATGCCTTGTTCGATGAAGCGAGGCTGGCGAACACTTCGCCCGGGAGGAAGAAGTTGCTTTGCTTCCCCATTGCGCCGAGCAAGTCGCCGAGCACCAGCCAGCTCGGACGCGCGTCGCCTGGAGCCTGGCGCGCCTGAGTGAACCGTTGCACCCGACCACGAAGGTTCGTGACAGTTCCCTCTTCTTCGGAGAAGTTGGCGATAGGAAGCACTACCGACGCATTGCTCGCGGCTTCCGGAAGAACGGAGCTGATCACTATTACTTCGCTCGCACGCGAAATCGCCGCGGCGTCGATGCCCTCGAGATCCTCTCCGGCAACTACGAGCACATCTCCTTGCCTGAGTCCCCCAAGGAGATCCCTCGTTTTGGTAAAGCCGAGTGCCTGCGCGCCGTACACGTTGGCAGCCCGCTCGCGGCGAAGCGCAAGATCCTTTACGCCGGCAAGCGGAGCTTCTTCACCTTCAGTGACGCGAAACGCGCCGGTGCCACCCTGCATGATCTGGGTCAGAAGAAACAGCGCCTCGTTGGACAACATCGGCGACGCAGCGACGAACACCTTCTTTCCATTGAGCGCCCGCGCAGCCGCGGTGATTGCGATCTCCCAGCTCGTGGGCTTGAGGGCCTTGGCACGACCGACCATTGGCTGCTCGACTCGATTCTTCTCATTCATCCAGCGGTAGTTGAGCCGGCCCCAGTCGCACATGAAGAACTTGTTCACGTTCTCGTTCGGACGTGGCCGCATGCGTACCAGCTGATTCTCGCGGGTTTCCATGATCACGTTGCAGCCCTGAGTGCAATTCGGGCATATCGATGCGGTGCGATCCAGCTCCCAGGCGCGCGCCTTGTTCAGGAAATCCTTGGACAAGAGCGCCCCGACCGGACACAGGTCGACGACGTTGGACGCCCACGGGTGCGTGAGATCCTTCCCCTCGAACTTGCCGATCAGGGCGCGGTCGCCCCGCTCGCTGACGTTGAGCACGGGATCGTGCGCGACGTCGTCCATGAAACGGACGCAGCGTGTGCACAGGATGCAGCGATTCGGGACGTAGATCACGTCACCGCCAAAGTCCTCGGCGGGATTGAAGCGCTTGGGCTCACGATAACGTGAATCCTCTCGGCCCTCCTGGTAGGTGTAGTCCTGGAGCTCGCACTCGCCGGACTGGTCGCAGATGGGACAATCGAGGGGATGATTGATGAGCAACATCTCGAGCACGCCTTTCCGCGCGTCGAGCGATTTGTCGGAATGGACGTGAACCACCTGCCCTTCCGCCACGGCCGTCGCGCACGAGGGCGCGAGCTTGGGCGCCTTCTCGACCTCAACGAGGCACATCCGGCATACGCCGGCGACCGGAAGCCCCGGGTGATAGCAGTAGTGCGGAATCAGAACGCCCGCAGTCTTGGCTGCCTCGAGAATCGTCATGCCCTCGGGGACGCTCACTGTCCGTCCCTCGATCGTGAGACTCACCATCTTGGTGTCCGCCATCAGGCAACCGCCGCGATCACTGGGTGAAAGCGCCTGCCCTGAATCAACGCCTCGAACTCACCGCGGAACTTCTTGATTCCGGATACGACGGGAACCGCGCACGAATCGCTGAGCACGCAGATCGTCTTGCCCGTCATCTGCTCCCCGATGTCCAGCAGGGTGTCCATGTCCTCGATCGTTCCCTCCCCGTCGCGAATGCGCTCCATGATCTTGGTCGTCCATGCGGTGCCCTCGCGGCACTGTGTGCATTGCCCGCAGCTCTCATGTGCAAAGAATCGGGCGAGGCGCGCGATTACCGACACCATCGACTGCGCGTCGTCGATCACAATGACCCCGCCAGAGCCGAGCATTGAGCCCTGCGCAACGAACCCCTCGTAGTCCATCAGTGTGGCTTCGGCTTCCTCGAGAGTCTGAATGGGAACCGATGCCCCGCCGGGGATCACTGCCTTGAATTTTCTTCCGTGCGGAGGGCCGCCGCACAAATCGTACAGAAACTCCTTGAAGGGGAATCCCATCACGACCTCGTACGTCCCGGGCCGCTGGATGTTGCCGCACACAGAGAAGAGCTTGGTCCCTGTGCTCTTCGGATTCGACAACGACATCTTCTTGTACCAGTCCGCGCCATTCATGAGGATCGGAGCGGCTGCGATCAGCGTCTCGACGTTATTGATGGTCGTCGGCATGCCGAAGACTCCCGAAACCGCAGGAAAGGGCGGTTTGATGCGCGGGTTTCCGCGACGCCCCTCCAGGGATTCCATGAGTGCCGTCTCCTCGCCGCAGATGTACGCCCCAGCGCCCTTGTGGACGTGGACATCTATGCGCTTGCCCGTGCCCATCGCATTCTTTCCGAGGATGCCGGCCGCGTAAGCCTCCTTCACCGCCTGGTCCATCCAGTAAAGCGGCTCCGTGAATTCGCCCCGGATGTAGACATACGCCGTTTCTGCGCCGATCGCGTACGCACCGATCGCGCACCCTTCCACGAGAGCGTGCGGAGTCCACCGCATGAGCTCGCGGTCCTTGAAGGTGCCCGGCTCAGATTCGTCCGCGTTGCAGCAGAGATAGTGTGGTTTCCCATCGCCGGGCTTCATGAACGACCACTTTATGCCGGTGGGGAATCCAGCCCCGCCGCGACCTCGCAAACCGGATTCCTTGACGACGTTCACGATGTCGGCCGGCGCCATTCCCAGCGCCTTCTCGAGCGCCTTGTAACCGCCTCGCTTTTTCCAGCCGGCGAGCGTGCGCGCTTCGGTGTCGCCGAAGTAGCGAGACAGGACCGTGGTCTCTCTCTGATGCGGCTGGTTCGGATAGCCCATTTATGCCAGTCGCGCGAGCAGGTCCGGAACCTTTTCTGGCGTTACCGATTCGATGAACTCTTCATTCACCATTACCGGAGTCGCAAATCCACAGGCGCCGAGACACTCGACTTCAATGACTGTGAATCGGCCGTCGGGCGAAGTCAGACCCAGCTCGCCAGCGTTTGTGTGACGGAGCAACGCCTTGACGACATCGTCAGCGCCGCAGATTCCGCAGGGTGACGTCGTGCACACCTGGATGAAATATTTTCCAACCGGATGCTGATGGTACATGGTGTAAAACGTCACCACGCCCTTGACGTAGGCTGGTGTGAGCTCGAGAAGATCGGCCACTTCCACCATTCCCTCCTCGCTCACCCAACGGCGCTCGCGCTGCACGATCCAGAGTGCCGGCAGAAGCGCCGCCATTTTGGTCGGATACCGCGTAAGTAGCTCGTCGAGCTCCCGCTTCACATCGCCGGTGAAGACCGGCGCATACGGCTCGTGCGCGGCGCGATCGTGTGATGCGTAGTCCGGTGATTCCAATCCACCGACGAGATCAGGTGTCAACGATCGATTTCCCCCATGACGATGTCGATGCTGGCGTTGATGGCTATCACGTCCGACAGGAGATGTCCTTCCACCATCTTCGGGATCGCGGCCAGATTGACGAATGATGGTGGGCGAATCCGCCAGCGAACCGGCTTGGCGGTGCCATCGGATACCATATAGTAGCCCTTCTCCCCCTTGGGGCTCTCGACGGCGACGTAGGACTCGCCAATCGGCGGGCGCGGGCCTTCCATCACGACCTTGAAGTGATGGATCATCGACTCCATCTCGCTCGTCGCTTTGGACTTGGGCGGCAGGATGATGCGCGGGTCGTCAATGTTCACGGGGCCATCGGGCAGCCGATCCGCAGCCTGTTGCAGAATGCGCACAGACTGGCGGAGCTCCTCGAATCTCACCAGGTACCGATCGTACACATCACCGTTGGTCCCGACCGGTACCTCGAAGTCGTACGTCTCGTAGTCGAGGTACGGAAAGTCCTTCCGCACGTCGTAATCGACGCCGGAGGCGCGAAGCATCGGTCCGGAGAGACCCCAGTTGATCGCCTCCTCGGGCGTCATCACGCCCAGCCCGACAGTGCGCCCGACCCAGATCGCGTTCCTGGTCAGAACGCGATCGATCTCGTCGAGCGTCTGCGGGAACGTGCGCGTGAATTGGCGAAGGCCATCCATCCATCCGTTTGGAATGTCGGCCGCCATCCCACCGACCCTGGTTGCGGAAGTTGTGAGGCGCGCGCCAACCCATTTCTCGATGAGGCGGTAAATCTCTTCACGACGCTGGAACGCCCAAAGGAACGGCGTGAACGCACCGATGTCGATGCAAAAGGTCCCGAGCCACACGAGGTGTGACATGATGCGCGACAGCTCGGACGCAATTACGCGCAGGACCTTGCACCGCTCCGTGATCTCGATTCCGAACAGACGCTCGGCGCCCAGCGCAAACGCGACGTTGTTGCCGATCGAGTTGAGGTAGTCCTCGCGATCCGTCCAGCAGATTATCTGGTTGTACTGGCGGTACTCGCCGATCTTCTCGAACCCGCAGTGCAGGTAGCCGATGTGCGGGATGCATCGAACCACCGTCTCGCCATCCAGCTCCAGCACGAGGCGGAGTACTCCGTGCGTCGCTGGGTGCTGCGGTCCGATGTTGATGAGCATGTGCTCACCCTCGAGGTCGGGCTCGAGGCCCGGCGGCGGCTCAACAGCGACCGCAGTTCCACCGTCGTTGGTCACGAGGGGAACGCGTTGCGGGCGACCCTGTGCGTCGAGACCCGAGGTCGAGAGCTCGACTTCGATCGTGCGCCTGGACATCTACTCGCCCGTCCTCTCGCCCTTGTTCAGTCGCTGCCGCATGTCCTCTGGCAACTCGGCGAACGCGTCGGCAATCGTGAGCTCCTCCATCGAGTACCGCGCCTCGGGATTCTGCGCGAGAGCCTGACGCAGCTGCTCCGACCGGCTGAAGCGTCCGCGCAACGGGAAATCCT
>CATPBN010000334.1 GCA_955652635.1 uncultured Gemmatimonadaceae bacterium | reverse complement strand
GGATATCCACCCGCCGCGAACACCCAGTGTTCCTTCGGATTGGGATACATCCGCAACCATCGCTGCGCCACTCTCATGTGCGTATCGAGCGATCTCGCGCCATCGAATCCGGCGAGCAGCGAGAAACCCACGACGTCGATCGGCGACCCGCGACGCGCCGCCCACGCGTAGAGCGTGCTGTCGCGAGTCCCATAACTGCTGATCGGAACCGCCACCTTGATGCGCGGATAGAGGTAGTGCGCCACCCGTGCCGCTCGGGTGAAGTAGTCGATCCAGTACTCCGGAGTCTGGTCGCCGAGAACGCGACTTCCTTCCTGGAGTGGATCGACGGCCGGAATGAGATAATCCGGCTTGAGACGCCTCGCGATCCGGTCGATGTCCTTGAGACGCGCGACCGTGTAAGCTTCGCGCGACTGCTTGATCTCCTTGTCGCCCTTTTTTGGGTAGCCGAGTGCGACGATGATGATGGTACTGTCAGCGCGGGCCTCTTCGATCGAGCGCGACAGTGAGTCGAGTGCGACTCCGCGCGCGGCTTCTGGATCGACCACCAGACTGATCGCATCAACGTTGAGCGTGTCCGCGAGGGCCAGATCGTAATCGAGAGCCAGCGGCGGCGGTCCGCTTCTCAAATCGGGAAAGATCTTGAGCCCGAGTTTGAAGTCTCCCTCGGGATGCTCCTGCAACTGGTCCCTCGAGTGCGCCGCGTAGCTCTTGATCCCCTCGTAGGCTCCAGGCAGCTCGACTACCACCAGCGCCGTCATCGCGATCGCGGCTCCAGCCAGGGCAACGCGCGCGAGTCTCGTAAACCCCCACCGTGCCGGAAGCGATGGCGCGAATATGGGGACTTGCAGATAGATCGGATTCCAAAGCGCCGGCGTGCCGAAGAAAGTGCCGAGCATGCTCGCCTGCGCCGCGTTGAGCGCGAGTCCGAACTCCGCGGGCGATTGCCCTCGCGTAATGACGAACTTCGTCAGCGCGACCGTGGCGATGACCACGTTGTAAACGAGGAGGGGGAATCCCAACAGAGGCGTCACCATTCTGCGACCGAGGGCGTAGACTGTCTGCAGCACGAAAAGCAGCGCCGTGAACGGCCACAGCCACGCCACCAGAAGGATCGCGCGTCCGTATAACAGAGATTGCGCGGTGTACCCTACGACGAGCGCCGGAACGAGGAGAAGTCCCGCGATGCCGGTGATTGCCTGGAACGCGCGCGGAGTGCGTCGCAGCTGCGCGATTCGCCCCGCCATCAGGATGTCCCATGCGATCATCGCCGCGCAGAGAGCGACGTAGAGAACCCCGAGCAACCCATGCGAGGTCATCGAGCGAAGCTAGACACGTGGTAACGCGCTGGCAAGCGCTCACCCTCGCTCTTACTTTTCGGTCGCATGAATCGCGGCGCCCTGTTCACTCTTCCCAATACGATTTCGCTGTCGCGCGTAGTGCTCGCGCTCGCGTTCGTGCTCGTGTCGGAACCATGGGACCGCATCGCCCTGATCGCGGTCGCGGGGTTCACCGATATCATCGATGGCTGGCTCGCGCGCCACGAAAAATCGGAAAGCACCGCCGGCGCTTTCCTCGATCCGCTCGCGGACCGCGTTTTCGTTCTGGTTGCGATTTCGACCTACCTGATCGAAGGCCGGCTTTCCACCGGCCAGTATTTCATCTTCCTGACGCGCGATTTGGCCACGGCCGTAGGATTTGTAGTCGCCAAGATTATTCCAACGCTCCGTCCCGCGGTCTTCAGGGCGAGGATGTTAGGCAAGATCGTAACCGTCGTGCAGCTGATCACCCTCGTCGCGATAATCGTGGTGCCGGAGCTCACAAACGTTTTCGTCATAACGATTGGAATCATCTCCAGCGCGTCGATCGTCGACTACACGATCGCGCTGTGGCGCGGCCGCGCGCGCTGAGCCGCCGAAGCGCTTCATGCAGACGACAAACACTCCCCGCTGCTTCCCCATCTCGATACAATCACTGAGTCGGAGATTTAAGGCTGGGTGTCTCTCTGTATTGGCGTTGGCTCTCCCGATTCTTTGTCCCGAGCCCCTACTTGCCCAGACGCCGACGCAGGCTGTCCAGGGCGAAGTTCGGGTGGATGGGATTGTCGCTCGCAGCAGTGGAATAGAGGCTGGCTATGGCGTCAGCATCCCAGCCGGCATCTACGTGCGCACCGGCTTGGTGGGCGGCGTCGGCGCTGGTCGTCACGGCGTCGAGTCGCGCGCCGATTTCATCTCCCGATTCAGCCTAGATCCATTTCGGCAAAGCCGGTGGGCGCCCTACGCCGGCGCTGGGCTGTCGGGCAGATTTCGCGCGCTGGCCGACGGCGGCGCGAAAGCCTACCTGCTCGTGTTCCTCGGCCTTGACGGGCCGCTAGCGGACGGCCAGGTATCCGGATGGGTGCCAGCGGTCGAGGTTGGCCTGGGGGGCGGGGCTAGGATAGGGTTGATCCTCAGGAGAGGGATCAATGGAAGACGGTAACGGCAACTGAACACAACCGGCCGGGAGCGATGTGCGGG
>CATPBN010000333.1 GCA_955652635.1 uncultured Gemmatimonadaceae bacterium | reverse complement strand
TCTCCCGATTCATTGCCGCGATCATGCTGGCGAGGGGTGGCGAGCGAAGGCTCGCCACCTTCACCGCACTCGGCGGAGCCTTGCCGAGTCGGATCCCTCCGTCCACCTTGATGCCGCGCGAGATGAGCGCGTTTTGAAACGCGCCCGTCGCAAAGGCCGCCGGATCCTCGACGATGTAGACGTACTTGCGAGTTCCGGTCCGGGTGCCGATAGAGCCGTTGGCCTGGATAGTCCCGTTCCCGAGCTTTCTGAATCCCAACCGCGCTCCGCCGCCGGCGACGGTACGGACGTTCGCGACCAGTGGAATCGCGCTCGTCGAAGGCTCGAGCACCACCGTCGCGGGCTGGCCCGGAGAAGTTGGTGACACGGAAACAGCAATCAGGTTTTCATTCAGCGATAGGGCTGACACCCGCGCGGCGTAGGATGCCTGCAAATACCGCGTGAGCCATCCCTCCGGAATCTTCTGGTCATCGAACGCGGACGCATCGCCGATGACACTGCCGGTGACATGCTTGATTCCCTGCTGCGCGACGAGATCCGCCAGTTTGTTCATCGGCGCAGACGGCCCGCCGGCGAGAAATTTCCCGGATAGTGCTGGATCGCCATCGCCCCTGATGTAGATGTTCCCACTGACCTTTCCGTCGGGGCCGACCGGTCCATCGCGAAGCGCATCGGTACTGAACTGGTAGTTGGGGCCGAAGCGCTCCAAAGCGATGGCGCTGGTGAAGAGCTTCATCGTCGAAGCCGGCTGCATCTCCTCACCCGCGTTCTCAGCGTACAGGGTATCGCCGCGAGTGAGAGAGACTACCATCGCTCCCCACATCCCGCTGCGAGTCTTTGCCGTGAGTCCGCTGAGAATAGAGGCGACGTCGGCCGAGCTTCTGAGGACGGTGTACCGCACGATGGGCGCGGGCGGCGGCCGGTTCGGATTTCGCCGCCGCACTCTGCGACGCGTGGTGGTGGCTCTCCTCCTTGTCTGGGCTTCGATGATTGGCGGCGTCGCGCCACATATCGTCAGCGTCACCAGAATGGCGATCCTGATTTTGCGAGAGAACATCTATCCCTTTTTCAATTGCGATTGTCGGTTGCGCTAACAAAGCCGCTTCGGATGGCGAGAAAGGTGCCACTGTCCGAGCGAAAGACATCTTGCTGTTGACCCGCCCTTCGCTTGGAATATACCCGGGCAGGAGGTAATTTCCCCGAATAGCACCGGCGTACTACCGCATCAGGAGAATGAATGGCTGAGCGGCACCACAATTTCCTGCGCGAAGGCGTGATCACGGGTTTCATCGGCGCCACCGCAATCGCAGTCTGGTTCCTCGTAGTTGACACAATTGCCGGCCACCCATTCTACACCCCGATTTTCCTCGGGAAGGGCGTCGTGAGCGTCCTTGGCAAGAACATGATGGGCGACACCGCTTTTACCCATCTTCTAGGCTACACGATCTTCCACTATGTCGCTTTCTTCGTCGTGGGAATCGTCCTGACCGTGATCGTGCACCAGGCCGAGCGCACGCCGGCCATCCTCGCGGGGCTGCTGGTGGCGTTCGTGATGATGACGCTGGGGTTTTACATGATCGCGGCGGCGTTTGCCGGCTCGGCGCTGGGAAACCTGGCGTGGCCGCAGATCTTCATCGCCAATCTTCTGGCGTCGGGGCTGATGCTCGGGTATCTGTGGCGGAAGCACCCCAAACTCAATCGACAGCTGAAGCAGGCATTGGAGGGAACCGACGACTAGGCCGTCGACGGTTTCCAGTCCACTTGCGCGCCCGCGGTCGAATCCTCGCCGCGGGCGTTCCATTTAAAGAACACCACCGTCATGATGATATAGAAGATGATCCCGCCCGGGATCCACATGATGAGCGCGCCAAGCAGCTGATCCTCGAGCGGCGAGAGAGAAAGCACACGGGGCGCGGCGGCGTAAGCTGGATACAGCACGTGGTCCGACATCGCGATGTACACGGCGACGATCGACATCGGGATGCTCATGAGAAAGGCGTACAGCATCTGCCCCGGATAGGCGAGCCGCGGTAATTCGGGAACCTGACTGAGCAGGGGCCACCACATCAACACCGCGGCGACCATGAACATCAAGTGCTCGACGATGTGGATGTCGTGATTTGCCATCGCTGCGTTGTAGAGCGGAGGAAGATGCCACGCGGCGATGACGAGATTGAAGACGACGAACGCTATGGGGGCGCGAGTGAAAAACCGCGCCGCAGGTCTCACGAATCTGTGGGAAAGCGGTCCGCTGAGCATGGACCCGGGCACGCCGGCGAGAAGAAGCGGGGGCATCACGAGGGTGAGCAGAAGGTGCTGCACCATGTGCGCGCTGAAGAGGTAATCGTCACTCAGGTCGTGAATCGGACCATTCAGCGACGCGAACATCACTAGGAGTCCGGAGAAGAAATATATCTTCTGTGCGCGACTGGGCTCGCCTTGCAGCCGACTGGCGGCCCAGAGATAAACCGCGCCGAGCGCTGCGATGCCGACGACGGTACTCGGGTGAATCGACCATCGCCACGATGTGAGATCGACGATGGGATGCAGCAGCGCCAGAACCAGCATGTTACATGATTTTGATGTAGAGATGCCCGAACAGGAACATCAGCGCCAGGAGCGTCAGCGAAGCGATCATCAGCGGACCGGTAAAGAGAACCCGGAACAGCCGGTGGTCGTACTTGAGATGCATGTAGAACATTACGACGATCGTGAACTTCAGTGCCGACAGAACGAGCAGTGTCGGGATGAATCCGCGGCCCGCGACGAATGACGGTATGTAATACAGCCAGACCTCGGCAACCGTGATGAGAGTGAGAATGAGCGCGACCTTCCAGTAAGTGGACCAGGTCGGGTGCGCGTGCTCTACCTCTCCCGGAGCGTGGGCGTCCGCTTCTGCTGAATCGGGAAGATTGGTGGCGTGGGTATCCATCGTTCCTGCCGTTACTTGATGAGGTAGACGAGAGTGAAGATCACGATCCAGATGACGTCGACGAAGTGCCAGTACAGCGCAGCGATGTCCACGAGCAGAGAGTCACGCGAGCCAAGCCCGCGGCGGTAGTCGATCGCGAGCAATGTGACCAGCCAGAGCACGCCGGCTGTAACGTGCGCGCCGTGAAATCCGGTAAGAGTGAAAAAGGAGGATCCGAAGAGGTTGGTTCTGATCGTCAGCCCTTCGTGCACGAACGACGTGAACTCGAATGCCTGAAATCCAAGGAAAGTCGTGCCGGCGATCGCCGTCATCCACAGCCATAGCTTGGAGTTACCCAGTATGCGGTCGCCTCGAGAGTGCTTTGGCTTTTCCTTGTTCTGTACTGCCGCCAACGCCAGCACCATGAACAGCGACGACATGAGAAGAACGAAGGTCGAAGCTGATGTGACGGGGATGTTGAGAATGGGCTTCAGGACGTGTCCGGTGGTGGGATCCGTCCAGGTTTCATGGGGGAACGGGCCAACCACGCTTCGTCCCTTGTAAATCAGATAGGTCGAGATCAGCGACACGAAGAGCATACACTCCGAGCCGATGAAGGCCCAGATCGCGACCTTGCGGCTGTCGAGGCCCAGCGTCGTGTAATGGTGCGGCGCCGGTGCCGAGGTGTGCGCAACGTGTATGCGCGCTGCGGGTGCGGTCATTGTCTAGTGGTGCTCCGGCTCGAGCGGGCTCAGGAGCCAGCTGTATAGTGAGAAAACCAGAAGTGCTGCGCCCGCTGCGATCAAAATGGGGGTCGTCATGAGACCGCAGAACATGATGATCAGGCCAAGCGCAACGAGCAGCGGCTTGATCGTGTTGTACGGCATCACGATCCCCAGCTCCGCCGCGGTCTTTCCTTCCTGCGAATTGATCCGCGCGCTCTCGTGGTCGACTTCCTTCCCTTCCCAGAGCGGATATCTGCTGGTGACGGTCGGAATCTTCGCGAAATTGTAATCCGGCGGCGGACTGGGAATGCTCCACTCCAGCGTTCCGGCGCCCCATGGGTTCGAGCCGGCGATCTCACCGCTCTTTCTGCTCTTGAAGAAGTTGTAGATGAAAATGAGCATCGCGATCGGGAAGATCATTGCCCCCGCGGTGGACATCGCGTTATAGAGATCCCAGCCCTGTCCGGCGTCGTAGGTGTAAATGCGGCGCGGCATGCCAAGCATTCCCGAGAAATGCATCGGGAAGAAGGTGAGATTCATCGCGATGAAGGTGAGCCAGAAATGAATCTTGCCCAGCTTCTCGTCCATCAAACGGCCCTGGATCTTCGGGAAGTAGTGATAGATGCCGGCGAAAATTCCCATGATCGAGCCGCCGAACAGCACGTAGTGGAAGTGCGCGACGATGAAATACGTGTCCGTCTGCTGCAAATCCGCCGGCGGTGATGAATGCATGATGCCGGAGATACCGCCGATGGTGAACAGACCGACAAGCCCGATTCCGAACAGCATCGACGTCGTGTAGCGGATGGCGCCCTGCGCCATCGTCGCGATCCAGTTGAAGATCTTGACGCCGGTCGGGATCGCGATGAGCATCGTAGTCAAGCCGAAGAATGTGTCGGCAATCGGTCCCATGCCCACGGCGAACATGTGGTGCGCCCACACTCCGAAGCCGAGCGCGGCGATGAGAATTCCCGAATACACCATCACCGGATAGCCGAACAACGGCTTCCTAGAGTAAGTGGGGAGCACCTCGGACACGAGCCCGAACGCCGGGAGAACCAGGATGTAGACTTCCGGGTGTCCGAAAATCCAGAACAGGTGCTGCCAGAGAAGCGGATCGGCGCCCGCGCTCACCGTGTTGTAGAAATTCGTGCCGAAGAAACGATCGAACAGAAGGAAGACAAGCGCGATCGTGATGACGGGGAAGGCGAGAACGAGCAGGAATTGCACTACGAACGCCATCCAGGTGAACATCGGCATCCGCATCAGCGTCATGCCAGGTGCCCGGAGATTGATGATCGTGGTCAGGAAGTTGAACGCGGCCGCGAGCGAGGAGACACCGAGGATCTGCAAGCCGATCACCCAGAAATCGATGTTGATTCCCGGTGAGTAAGGTTTGGTGGTGAGGGGCGCGTAGCCGAACCAGCCGCCATTCGGCGCAACGGCGAACAGAATGGGAACTGTGATGAAGATTCCGCCGAACAGATAGACCCAGTAGCTGAACGCGTTGAGTCGCGGGAACGCGACGTCGCGTGCGCCGATCTGGAGCGGGATCAGGAAATTGAAGAACGCTGCAGAGAGCGGCATGATCGCGAGGAAGATCATGGTCGTCCCGTGCATCGTGAAGAGCTGGTTGTAGAACTCGGCGGATACGAGGTGCTGATTGGGCGCACCGAGCTGGGCGCGGAGGATCAGTGCCTCCACCCCGCCGAACATGAAGAAAAAGAGCGCGGTATAGAGGTAAAGAATGCCGATCCGCTTGTGGTCTACGGTGCTGAGCCAGCTCCAGAGGCCGGATTGTTCACCCGAATATTCGCCACGGTAGGCCGGGGTTGATATTGCAGTAGTCGCCAAGTCTTGTCTCCGGTTACTTCAGTGCTGTTAGATACGCGACGATATCAGCGATCTGCTGATCGGTGAGGCCGCCGGTTGCCGCCGTGACTTTCGCTTTCAGGACAGGATCGTATTCGTCGAGACCGAGGGTCGGCATCAGCACCTCTGGCTTCATTTTGCGTGCGTTCTTGATCCAGAGCGCGAGATAAGCAGCTGCCATTGGGAAACGACCCGCCGCGATCGTGCTCCTCGAGCCAACGTGAGTAAGATTCGGGCCCAACACGCCCATCGCGATGGGGTTGCCGGCAATCGAATGACAGCCGATGCACGCCGCTCCCGAAAAGACCTGCTTTCCACGCGCCGCGTTCCCCGTAAGCCCGGGCGTGAACTTGAGATCAGGAGGAATCGGCGAGTGTGGGACCGCATAATCCGGAATCTTCTCGCGTGGGAAGATGTAGCCTGGCGCCGAGCCCGGGGGTGGCGGGGGATTCGGACCCCGCGCCGGCGCCGCCGTCGCAACCGCTCCAAATTGCGCGGGCAACTTCTGTCCTGCGACCCACGATGTGAACTGCTCCGGCGTTACAGTGAAAACGCGGAAGCGCATGTTAGCGTGCGAAGCGCCGCAGTACTCGACACAGAATCCGTTCCAGACGCTGCTCGCCGTCGAAGAATCAGGAGTGTACCAAAGATAATTCGTGCGATTGGTGACGACATCGCGCTTGCCGCCGAGCTGCGGGGTCCAGAACGAGTGAATCACGTCGGCCGATCGGAGGCGGAAGTTCACGGTGCGTCCGACGGGCAGATAGATCTCGTTCGCCGTCGTGACTCCGTATTCGGGGTACTTGAACTCCCACCACCACTGGTGCCCGGTCACCTCGATGTTGAGCGAGCCGGGCGCAGCCTGCGCCTGAGTGATGAAAATCGTACGAACGGTTGGCACTGCAATGAACACCAGAATTACCGCGGGGATCAGGGTCCAGGTGATCTCGAGCATGGTGCTGCCGTGGGTCTGCGGCGGCGTCGGCTGATTCTCTCTGCGCCGGTACTTGATGACGATGAAGATCAACGCACCCTCGACCAGCACGAAGACGATGGTGCCAAGAAGAAGCAGGCGATTCCATAGAAAATCGATCTCGCGCCCAAAGTCGGAATGGGGAACGAGAGTGGTGTTGGGATGTGCTTCGTTGCAGGAGACAGCCGCGATGGCGAATGCGGCGAAGAACGCGTAGGATGCAAGCCGCCGGAGGCGGTCAGTACCTTTCATACGAAGGAAATCCTGTGCTCGTCGTTTTGGAGGCGTCTCACGTTCGCCGGGTGAAACACCGTGCGGATTCTTCATGCTGAGGCACGTACAAACTAACCTTGGACAGGTTGTTGTGGGAGGGCAGGAAACGCTCATGCGTAGCGGAGCGCCATACTCGACCGATACCTTGAAGATCTACAAAGACTAACCGGGGTCAAATGGAAATCTCGAGACGGAAATTCCTCGGCGTCGGCGCGGCCGCCGCCGCATCGCTCACTCTCGATCGTACAGCGAGAGCTGACGTGCTGAGTGGCAGTGCACCGGGCGCTTCGCAGCTGGCTGCGCGCCCGGTGGGCGGCGCCTCCGCGAACGGCATTCGCGGTGTCGCCCGTGCCTACGACATGATCACGCGACAGAATGCCGACACACTCGACGCGATCATCGCCGGTGTGAACATCCAGGAGCTCGATCCAGACGACCAGTCGGTCGGACTGGGCGGACTTCCGAACGAAGAAGGCGTCGTACAGCTCGATGCTTCCTGCATGCACGGACCGACGAGGCGAGCGGGTGCGGTCGGCGCATTGGAGGACATCGCGACGCCGTCACTCGTGGCGAAAGCCGTGATGGACTACACGGATCACATCATGCTCGTCGGAGCGGGCGCAAAAAAGTTCGCGCTGGAGATGGGGTTCAAGGAACAGAATCTTCTCACCGAGAAGAGCAGGCGCGACTGGCTGCGCTGGAAGGCTTGCCTCAATCCAGCCGATGCCTGGCTCGACACCCGAAGCGACAGCGCGGGACCGCCGCCCACCGCCAGCATTCCGTTCGATGATCCGCTCCACGTCAAGTTCACGACGGGGACGATCAACATGAACGCGGTCAATGCAGGGGGAGATCTGTCTTCGGTGACCACGACGAGCGGATTATCCTGGAAACTGCCGGGCAGAGTGGGAGATTCACCGATCATCGGCGCGGGTCAGTACTGCGACAACACAGTGGGGGCCGCCGGATCCACCGGTCGGGGCGAAGCCAACATCAAGACGTGCGGGGCGTTTCTGATCGTCGAGTTCATGCGCCAGGGCATGTCGCCCGACGAGGCGTGCATGAAGACGATCGACCGGGTGATCGCAATGACGGAGCGCCGACTGCTCGACAACCGGGGACGCCCGCTATTCGATTTGCAGTTCTACGCCCTGGCGAAGGACGGCCGATTCGGATCCGCTGCAGCCTACCAAGGCGCTCGCTTCTCGGTCGCCGATTCTCAGGGGGCGCGGCTGATTCCGATGCCGTTCAGGTTCAGCCGCGCGGATAGGCCCCAGATGCCCGAGGTCAGGTGCCGCCGAGCTTGAAAGTGCCCACGAGCTGAGAAATACGGGCTGAAGCCGCGGTGAGCGAGGTCGCTGCCGAGGCGATCTCGCCGATGTTCCTGCTCTGTTCCTCGCTCGATACCGCGACGTGCTGAATTGCGCGCGAAAACGCGGTCGTTCCCTGAGAGAGATTCGCGAGCCGTTGCGTCATCCCGGTTACCAGTTCGCCTGATTCCCGGACGGCAGTAGCCATCCGCCCGCTCAAGTCCTCTCCCTCGACGGTCCCCTCTTCCACGCGGGCCAGCGAATGACGGGCGGCACGGGTCGATTCCAGAACCTGTTCCACCGTCGATACGGTGCGAGCGGTTGACTCGCGCGAGTGCTTGATGCTGTCCAGCATCTCCTGCACGAGAGAAGTGGTGCGCTGCGCTGCGTCCGCCGAGCTGCTGGCGAGGCGGCGGACTTCGGTAGCGACGACCGCGAAGCCATGACCGTGCTCGCCCGCCCGCGCCGCTTCCATGGCGGCGTTGAGGGCCAGGAGCTTGGACTGACGCGAGATCTTCTGAACGAGAATCAGGAACGCCCGAATCTCGTCGGCCGCGGCCGACATTGCGTCGATTCCTTCCGCGCTCTCGAGCGCGTCCGAGGCGAGCGATTGGAGCGATGTCGCTGTGCGCTCGAGCCGGAGACGGTTGTCGTGCGCGAGCTGGCGGAGCGCCTTGTCGCGACGGAGACCTTCCTGGGCTGCCTCGCTCATGCTGGCGGTGATCTGGACGAGTCGGCTCGCCTCGGCGGTCAGCTCCCTGATCGCCCTGTCGCGCGTGGCGGCGTCCTGGCTCAGAATGTTGGACGTTGCCGCACCTTCGCGCGCTGACGCGGCGGCAGTCTGCGAAGCGATTGCGATTTGGCCGGCGAGCTGGTCGTTGTCGTGGGCTGATGTCCGCATCTTGCCCGTGACGCTCCTCAGCTCGGTGAGCATCGTCATCGTCGACCTGGTGAGGCGATCCACTGATACGTTCGATGCCGATGGCTTGTACACGGTCGAGAGATCACCACTGGCGATCGCTTCGTGGGTCCGCGCGAGCTCGGCCGCGGGTCCACTGACATGTTGCCGGACGAATATCATTGCGGCACCGGCGGTGGCGGCCAGGGCGACGGTAATCCAGAGGAAGGCAATGACCACGGCCACCACTACCCCGTCGACGGCAAAAACGTCGCGAAGAATCTCCTCAGGGATCAGATGATAGATCTGCCACGAGATCGCTATGAGGCCAATGAGGAACACCGATCCAAACAGGAGGCTCGCTCTGAGCGCCCGTCGCTGGAGCGCGCTGAACACCGGCTTGAGGAAGCCGGAGGAGGAACGGGTAGCGATTGAAACAGGCGTTGCAGTCATTTTGGACAGCGATTATGAGACGACGTGCTCACTCGGACGACAGATGAAACTGCGTCGCTGTGACGCTACTTTGTACGGATGGATAACTCGGCAACGCGAGACGACCCTTTATCCCCTTCCGTCGTCGCCTACGACCCACAAGCGATTGAGCGGAAGTGGCAGCGCATCTGGCAGGAACGTGGCACCAACAACACGGACCTCAAGCGCGCCCAAAGGCCGTACTACGCACTGATGATGTTCCCCTATCCGTCCGCTGAAGGACTCCACGTCGGGAATCTTTTTGCGTTCACGGGGAACGACATTCATGGACGATTCCAGCGCCTCATGGGACACAACGTGTTCGAGCCGCTCGGGTATGACGCATTCGGGATTCATTCGGAGAACTACGCCCTTAAGATCGGGCAGCATCCGATGGATCTCATCCCGCGCAACATCGCCAACTTCCGGCGGCAGCTGGAAAGAGCGGGACTCATGATCGATTGGCGCTACACGCTAGCGACCACCGAGCCCAATTATTACAAGTGGACGCAGTGGCTCTTTCTGCAGCTGTTCGAGCAGAGGCTTGCCTACAAAAAGCAGGCTGCGGTCAACTGGTGCCCGAAGGACAAAACCGTCCTCGCCAACGAGCAGGTTGTCGGCGGCCACTGCGAGCGGTGCGGGACGCCGGTCGAGCAGCGCCTGCTCGAGCAGTGGTTCTTCCGCATCAGCGATTACGCGCCGAGGCTACTGGAGAATCTCGATCACATCGACTGGTCCGAGACCACAAAAACGGCACAACGGAACTGGATCGGCCGCTCCGAAGGGGCGGAGATATCGTTTGCCACCAGGGACGTGAAGGGAGTGGACTGCGAGATCCGGGTCTTCACCACGCGTCCCGACACCATCTATGGCGCCACGTACATGGTGCTCGCACCCGAGCATCCGCTGGTCGATCAGCTCACGCAGCCAAAAGAAAAAAAGAAAGTCGAGGCCTATCGAGACAAGACGAAGAAGCAGGACATCATCACGCGAAAAACGAGCACCGAGAAAACCGGAATCTTCATCGGCTCCTACGCCATAAATCCGGCGACGGAAAAGGAGATTCCGATCTGGGTCTCCGACTACGTACTGATGGAGTACGGAACGGGCGCAATCATGGGGGTGCCTGGACACGACGAGCGCGATTTCGAGTTCGCGACGAAATTCGAGCTCCCCATCGTCCGGGTGGTGTGTGGGGAGGGGGAAGATGCATCCACACCGCTGCACGAAGCGTTTGTCGAGTGCGAATCAGGCACACTCGTCAACTCGGGCGTGTTCGATGGATTCAGGGTCGAGGCGGGCAAGAAAGCGATCGTCGAGCGCCTCGCGAAGCGAGGCTCGGCGAAGCCCATCGTCCACTTTCGTCTGCACGACTGGTGCATTTCGCGGCAGCGATACTGGGGTCCGCCGATTCCGATCATCTATTGCGATTCGTGCGGAACCGTGCCGGTTCCGGAGAAGGATCTTCCGGTCCTGTTGCCGTTCATCGAGGATTTCAAGCCCGACGACACGGGTGTCTCGCCGCTCGCGCGTCACGAGGAGTGGTATCGAGTGGCGTGCCCGAAGTGCGGGAAGACGGGACGGCGCGAGACCGACGTGTCGGACAACTTTCTCGACAACTCCTGGTATTTCCTGCGCTACCCGAGCGTGGGCCACGACGACGTGCCGTTCGAGAAGTCGGTGACGAAGAAGTGGTTCCCGGTGAACTCGTACATTGGGGGCAACGAGCACGCGGTGCTGCACCTGCTTTACTCGCGATTCATCACGATGGTCCTGCACGACGTGGGGATGCTGGACTTCGAGGAGCCTTACACCCGGTTCCGCGCGCACGGGCACATCATCCGTGAAGGCGCGAAGATGTCCAAGACTCAGGGCAACATCGTGAACCCCGACGAGTACATCGAGCACTGGGGGGCGGACGCTTTCCGCACCTATCTCATGTTCCTCGGCCCATACGAGCAGGGCGGCGATTTCCGCGATCAGAGCATCTCGGGGACCCGTCGCTTTCTGGACAGGCTGTTCGCATCGGTGCAGAGCATGTCAGCCGAGGGCGAGCCCGATCATTCAGTTATGCGGAAGCTGCATCAGACGATC
>CATPBN010000332.1 GCA_955652635.1 uncultured Gemmatimonadaceae bacterium | reverse complement strand
GTCAATGCGGCCAGGGTCGCGCGCCGATCCCACATGTATCGCGCGAAGCCGCTCCGAGTTTGTTCCGATGTTGTTCGCGCCACCTGTGCTCTCCCGATTAGACCGAGCGCGGCGAGCTCGTCACGGGCTACGCCACTCACGTCTTCTCCATCCACTTCCACTCGACGGTTCAGCCCGCGCATCGTCTGTTCGTCGAGTCGTCCACCCAGAAGCGTTAGCGCCGCGATAGCGGACGGCGACCGTTGCTCGAGTTGGCCAGACACGAGAGCGGTAGCTTCGTACGGCGGAAAGAAGTGCCGGTCATCAACGAGGGTGACGAGATCGTATTTCGACAGCAGGCCATCCGTCGAATATCCATCGATCACATCTACAGCTCCTGACGCGAGCGCCTGATATTTCACAGCCGGCGCAAGCGGTCTCACGGTGCGTGGGTGAATGCCGTAGACGCGGCCCAGTCCGACGAGACCATCACTTCGCCCAATGAAATCCGCAGTGAATCCAGCCCTAAAGTGCTGACTCTCCCGCGCCAGATCGCTCAGTGTCCGCAGGTGATAGCGGGCAGCGGTCTGACGGGTGACCGCAATCGCATACGTGTTCTCGAATCCGAGCGGCGGCAGCCAGCGGACGTGATAGAGCTCGCGGAAACGTCGGGCAACGTGGGCGAAGACCTTGCGTGGATCAGCCGCTACCGAATCCGGAAGAGAGTCGTGGAGAATCGCGATCAAACCCGTGCCGGTGTATTCTGGATAGACGTCGATCGCATTGGTACGAAGGGCGCCGAACGCGATTTCGGTGGCGCCAAGTCCGGGACGGCGGTCTACGGAAAAGCCGTGCGACTCGAGCAGCTGCGAGAACATCTCGCACAACAGGTAGGATTCACCGAACGGCTTGGATGCGACGACGATCCGCAGACCGCTTGCCGTTTGGTTGGACGGTTGGGATTGCGCGTTCGTCGATCGCGCGAACATGGCAGCCCCAACGAGGAGCCCGAATCTCAGCGCTCCTCTCATGGGCGCAGCGCCTCAAGGCCAGCGCGAGCGCGTTCGATCAACCGCGCAACGTACTCAGTCGCCGGCGCAGAAATCAGAGTCCGCATGGTGCCGCTCTGTTCCACTCGTCCTCTTCTCATCACCACTATTGTGTCAGCAAGGCGCCCCGCCTCAGCCAGATCGTGCGTCACGAGCAGCGTCGTAACCGAGAGGTCCCGACGTAATGCGTCGAATGTCTCCTGAAGGTCGGCGCGCGAAATTGCATCGAGCGCACCGAACGGCTCGTCCAGCAAAACGACACCCGGTCGCGCGGCGATGCTCCTCGCCAAAGCCACGCGTTGACGCTGGCCACCCGACAATTCATGAGGGAAGCGCGATCCGAACGTCGCAGCCGGAAGTCCCACGAGCTCGAGTGCTTGCCGCGCGGCGTCATCTGCGTCCGCCATTTGCTGCAGCGTCGGGACGAGAGCGACATTCCTCAGCACCCGCCAATGCGGCAAGAGTCCGCCGTGCTGTTGCACGTAACCTATTTGTCTTCGTAGCAGGACGGGATGCTGTGCCCGAACATTATTCTCGCCAACGCTCACGTCGCCACGCTCGGGCTCTACCAGCCCGTTGAAACACCGCAGAAGCGTGGTTTTACCTGACCCACTCTCTCCTACAAGAGCGACGGCCTTGCCCGCCGGTACGTCGACGCTCACATCGTCGAGGGCGAGCACACTCCCGAAGTGATGCGAGACATTCCGCGCCGCAAGCGAGGTCGGCATGTGCATAAGAGTGATAGGGACGTGATTCAACCGCTATTACCTATCTCAGATTTGATTGAGGGTCGGATCGTCGGGGTTTGCGCTGGCGGCGCTTCGGCGCATCTGTTGCGGTAACCTTTAACTTGTACCGTATTTCAGGACCTTCAGATGAGTCCCGCCACCATCATCCCGAAAACTCGCCGCCTTGGCTCCGAGGGCCTTCAGACATTTGCCATCGGCCTGGGGTGCATGGGAATGTCAGAGTTCTACGGCCCCAGCAACGAGAAGGAGTCGATTGCCACCATTCATCGCGGCCTCGAGCTCGGGATCAACATGCTCGATACCGCCGACATGTACGGGCCGTTCAAGAACGAGGAGCTGGTCGGGCGGGCGATCAAGGGAAAGCGTGATCGCGTCATCATCGCTACCAAGTTCGGCAACGTGCGAGATCCAAAGGATCCGACCAAGCGCAGCATCAACGGACGACCGGAATACGTGAAACAGGCGTGCGAGGGATCGCTCAAGCGGTTGGGCGTCGAGACAATCGACCTCTATTACCAGCATCGCGTCGATCCGAGCACTCCGATCGAAGATACTGTTGGCGCAATGGCAGATCTCGTACGTCAGGGAAAGGTGCGTTACCTCGGATTGTCCGAGGCCGCGATCAACACGATTCGCAGAGCTCACAAGGTCCACCCGATCAGCGCGGTGCAAACCGAGTATTCACTCTGGACGCGTGATCCGGAGGACGGATTGCTCGACGCACTCCGTACGCTCGGCATCAGTTTTGTCGCTTATAGCCCGCTCGGTCGGGGATTTCTTACTGGACAGATCAAGCGAGTTGAAGATCTCTCCGCGGACGATTTCAGAAGACAGAACCCGCGCTTTCAGGGAGAGAACTTCAAGAAGAATCTCGAGCTGGTCGCGAAGGTAGAGGAAATCGCGAAAGAGCACAAATGCACGCCCGCTCAGCTCGCATTGGCGTGGGTACTTGCCCAGGGAGACGACATCGTCCCGATTCCGGGGACCCGGCATCCCAAGCGGGTCGAAGAGAATGTCGGTGCGTTGAACGTCGTGCTATCCGAGAATGATCTCCGACGGATCGACGCAGCGGCGCCAAAAGGAGCCGCTGCTGGTGCGCGCTACCCTGAGGGTGGGATGAAGGCCGTCAACATCTGAGGCGTTTTGTCCGTGCCCGCAGCCCCGAGCCGCCACGCCGACAGCCCCCGGCCGCTAGTCTTCAGTCGCGGTTGGTATTACCGCCCTCGGTGACGCTGGCGCGAGCGCCCGCTACGCGCGCTACCGTTCCGTGAATCCGATTCGTGCGAAGCGCGAGATTGCGGGCCTCCATGTCCTCGAGGACGCCCGCCTTGTCCATTGGCCTTTGCTCTCGATCGTGCCCGCTCATCTGCCTTTCTGCCTCGAATCGCCGCAATACGCTCTCCGATGGGAATTTCGAGACGACCCTCCGGCCGCGCATTGTAATCGAAGTCGGGAATGGTGATCTGCGGCAGGCGCTTACCAATAGCCTTCTCGATCGCGCGCAGATCGTTCTGCTCATCCGGCGCTACGAAAGTGAACGCATCTCCCACCTCACCCGCACGCGCGGTGCGCCCCACACGGTGGATGTAATCGTCCGGCGCCTGCGGCACATCGAAATTGACTACGTGCCCGAGCGCTTCGATATCGATTCCCCGCGCGGCAATGTCCGTCGCAACCAGAACTTTGTATTGGCCGTTCTTGAACCCTGCGAGCGCCGCGGTGCGCTGTCCCTGCGAGCGATTTCCATGTATCCGCTCCGCTTTGATGCCGCGCTTCACCAGCTGCTCGGCCAGACGGTTCGCGCGGTGCTTGGTGCGCGTGAACACCAGCGCCTGCGCCATTTCACCACGCTCGAGCAGAGCTAGAAGCAGATCCTTTTTCAGATCCTGTTTGACCGGGTAGACAGCCTGCGTGATTCCGACCGCCGGCAGCGAGCGCCGGCCGAGGTCGATCATCAGCGGGTTGTGCAGCATCTCTCGCGTGAGTGCGGCGATCGGCGGGGGCATTGTGGCGCTGAAGAGGAGCGTTTGACGCTTGGCCGGCACCAGTTTGAGGATCCGCTTGATGTCGGGCAGGAACCCCATATCCAGCATCCGGTCGGCTTCATCGAGCACTAGAAACTCGATGTTCCTGAGATTCGCGTAAGACGAGCTGAGATGGTCGAGAAGGCGTCCCGGAGTTGCAACTAACACATCGACTCCCGCGCGCATCGCATGCTCCTGAGGGGCCATGCCGACACCGCCATAGATCGCAGCTGCTGTTATCGGAGTGTGGACCGCCATCGAATCGAGCGCGGTGAGAATCTGCGCAGCGAGCTCGCGCGTTGGCGTCACGATCAGCGCGCGGGTTTTCCCTCGCGGCTTGTCGATGAGATGGTGCAGAATCGGCAGGACGAACGCGGCCGTCTTGCCACTGCCTGTCATCGCGCAGGCGAGAACATCTCGTCCCTCGAGTGCGGCGGGTATTGCCTCAGCTTGAATTGGAGTCGGTCGCTGGAAGCCCAGCTCTTTGAGACCTTTGTGGAGGCTGGGGTGGAGCTTTAATGAAGAGAACGGCAGAGTGGCGCCTGATAGAGGAGTAAAGGTGTACTGGCTTGAAAGGTACCTAGGCCGGTGCTGCCGTTGGGGGGCTATTTACCCTGAGGCCGCGGTGGAAGTCGCGTTAGCTGCTCCCTCGAAGGCTACAGCCGGAACAGATAGCTGATTTTTCCGAAGAATCCGTCCCGTGTCCGCCGCAAATCCTGGAATCGAAATTCCCGCGGTTCGTCGAGCGTGGATCCATATCCCAGATAAAGAAGGGTGCCGGGCACCGGACGATAGCTGAACAACCAGTCCGTCGAGAATTCATTCGTCGTGCTGCCAGTGTCGATCACACCATTCACCAGAATCGGGTTTCCATTTCGATCTCGAAGCGGCGACCGGAATCGCGCCGCATACTGACCCACTAGCCGCAAAAAGATCGGCGGGCTCACCTGATACTCCACCTTGATGCGCGGAATTGTCTCCGAGGAGAATCGTGACCCGTCCGATTTGCGCGCGATGGTCAGCCGGGAGAACTGAACCGAGCTTCGAATTGCCGTTGTCGGACGGAGGTCGAATGTAGCGTCCATTCGTGAGCTGCTGCCGGGTGCGGCTTCGCGGAAAACCGGCACCTGACCCTGCGTGATACCCGCGGTTCCGGTGAAGAATCGGTATGTCGGCGTCGTCACCCTGAACGAGCCGCTCCACTCGTTCTTCTCCGGCGGGGGCACGATGATGGCTGCGGTATCAATCACCGCTCCGACTGATCGTTGCACGGTCAATCCCGTGTACAACGACGGATCGAAAGCGAAATAGCCGTGACCGAGTGCGCCGCTCAGTTGCCATCCACCACGAAGCGTTGCGCTTGGTTGGATCGACTCGTTGCCCTCGGCCAGTCCATGGCCCGCGCCGGCATTGTTCCAGATTCGATCAAACAGGTAGAACGCGCCATACGTCTGCACCAGCGCGTCCTGAGATCCGTAGAAACTCGTTCGGTTGAATGCCTGTGTCTCGATGATTCCCGTCCGATTCACGAAACCGGCGGCGGCGTTGAAGCCGGGATCGAGCGACCTCAGGGTGTAGTGAAAGCCCCAGGTCCGGCCGGTGCGGTCCCAGTCGGCTTGGTAAATAGCCCCGTTCCGACGATTGCGGAGGCTGTCGGTCCACGATCCCGCGACCTGGAACTGTGCCCAGTAAAGTTTCGAGTGATAGAACCGGAAATCACCCGCAGCCACGCGCGAGTAGTTGGTGCCATCTTCCCGGGTCGTGACCACGGCACCAAGCGTGTTGCCCGAGGCATAGTCGTATCGCAGCCGCGACACTCCGAACAATGGCGAATGATTCCGTTCCCACGAGTACTGCCGATCATCGCCCACGAGCATCGAGGCGATGTTGGTGCCTGCGAGTTTGCCGGTGAGCTTGACACCGCCCAACGGAGCCACGATCTGTCGAGTGTAGATCAATTGGTTGGGGGTATCGAAAAGCTCGAGCCCTTCGAGGAAGAACGGCCGTTTCTCGGGATAAAAGAGAGCGAATCTCTCGTTTAACAGCACCTGTCCCACGTCCGCTTCTACCTGCGAGAAATCAGGTTTGATCGTCGCGTTGAGATTCAGGTTCTGGCGGATGCCCCATCGGATATCACCGCCCAGCTCGCCTTTCCGCTGATAATCACGTCCGTTGCCAAGTGTTGGTGACCGATCCGCGTGCGCCGTGAGAGTCGGCGTCGCTTCGAGAACCAGCCCCCGCTGCAGGTCGTGTAGCCCATCCAGACTTCCCGACTGCGCAAGGAAGTTCGCGTTGGCGCGCACCGCCGGAGCCCAGGTATCCTGAAATCCGGAGTGCTGTACGCGCCGTAGGATGTGCAGACCCCAGCTTTGCACTTTCGCATCCTGATAGCGAAGGCTCTTGAACGG
>CATPBN010000331.1 GCA_955652635.1 uncultured Gemmatimonadaceae bacterium | reverse complement strand
GCGAGGGTTCGCTTGGCGCGAACGATTCGCTGTGCAATTGTCGGCTCCGGAACTAGAAACGCGCGGGCAATTTCGTCGGTCGCGAGACCACCGAGCAAACGAAGCGTGAGGGCGACGCGCGCCTCGGTGGCGAGGACCGGGTGGCACGCGATAAAGACGAGTCGGAGGAGGTCGTCGCCAACATGGTCGTCGAGAGCTGCCTCGAGGTCAGGCACCGCCCTCTCCTGGTCGGCTTCGAGCTCGCGAGCGATCTGCTCGTGTTTGCGATCGCGGCGCGTCCCTCTCCTCAGGTGGTCGATCGCGCGGTGCTTCGCGGTTGCCATGAGCCAGGCACCGGGGTTGTTCGGGACGCCCGACTCTGGCCATTGCTCGAGGGCCGCGACGAGGGCGTCCTGCGCGAGATCCTCGGCGAGGCCGACGTCGCGCACTATCCGCGTCAGGCCCGCGATCAACTTGGCGGACTCGATTCTCCAGACCGCTTCGATCGCTCGATGTGCATCGGTAGCCGTCACGGCTACGAATCAGGTCATCTTCCTCCGCCGGTGCAAGGCTGGCGGCGGATCGCATTTGCGATTAGGCGTCCCGGGCGACGCCGTCCACGATCAGCTTTCGGGTCGGCCACACTTCTATCGTGCCAATTGAGGCGCTTGGAATCTCCGAGGCGATGCGGGTTGCCTCGTCCATGTCACGCGCTTCGATCAGATAGAAACCGGCCACAAGCTCCTTCGACTCGGCGAAAGGTCCGTCGGTGACGGACGGCTTTCCCTTGCGGACGCGCACTCGCTTGCTGGAGTTGCCCGGCTCGAGCGCCTCCGCCTCGATCCAGTTGCCGGATTTTCGAAGGCGATTGTTGAATTCGAGATGCTTCGCGTTGAGCGCGCTCGTGTCCGCCTCAGACATCCCCCACAGCTCTTTCTCATTGAGGTGGATCAGGATCAGGTATCTCACGAGGCTCGCGGAGCGAAGAGCGCGCGAACGCGACTATCGCGCAAGTAAAGTCCTCCCCACGCCAGTGCGGCGACGTAGATCGGAGCGAGAGTATAGCTGAAGAGCGGCATACCAATTCGAAGCTGGCTGGCGACCGCGCCACCGAGGTATCCGGTCAGCAGAATCGCACCGAGCGGAGCGCTTCGTGGAATCACGTAGAGCAGAACGCAGATGAGCAGGATCGATCCGATCACTGGAGCAAGCGGCACCGGGTACCCGAGTTGATGCATTCCCTCCACAACCGGCTTTATGGTGATCAATTTCGTGACTCCGTCGAAGATGAGGAACAGTACGACGATGCCGCTCATGATTCTGCTCGTCCAAAGTGTTTTCCTGGAGACGATCACTTTGACCTCGCTTTAGCCTGCCGAGCTGCCTCGGCGCGGATTCGATCCTCCTGCTCCCTGAGCTCGGGAGTAAACGCCTCGCCGAAGTCATCGTTCTCGAAGACCTGCCGAATCTCGACCACCGCGTCTTCGAAGGGAGCGCGCTTGAGCCACTCGACAGCCTCCTCCTTCGACCTCACCTGCCACAGCCAGAACCCAGCGACGAGCTCCTTCGTCTCGGCGAATGGACCGTCGATCACGGTCTTCTTCCCTTTGGAGAATTTGACCCGCGCCCCCTTCGAGCTCGGCTGGAGTCCCTCACCCGCGAGCATCACGCCGGCTTTCACGAGCTCCTCGTTGAACTTCCCCATATCGGCTAACATCTTCTCGTCCGGGAGTGTCCCTCCTTCCGAAGCCTTGTCGGCTTTGACCAGCACCATGAATCGCATTGTAGTCTTCCTCGGTTTCGGTTATTGCCGGAGTTTTGATAGTCGACCGGCCATTTTCTGCCTCTACATACATGTCGAACGAGGGTCGGCGAATTCGACACGGTATGCCGTTCCCGGGAAGGGAGCAGTGACTTCCTTTGTGAAACACCCCGAAACGACCAAGCGCCAGAGAGTATGCCAAAACGCAACACTCGCTGGCGCCCGGAAGACTAGCGGCGACTGGCCGCGGGCTTATCGCGCCGCCGCCAGGTCCCTCAACGCGCTGGCCAGCGTCCGCACCTTCGCCGGATCAGACGATGCACTCGCTTCACCTTGCAACTGTCCCGCGAGCTGAGTCAGTCCGTCGGCTCGCTGGGAACCCGATGCGCTTTCGGCAGCGGAAAGCGACTGGCGTACTGTCGCAACCCTGCCAGGGGCGAGACCGCCCGACCGCTCGAGCTGGTCGACATAGGCGCGCGCGAGCGAGAAGCTCGGCGGCCAGACGATTTTTGGCTGTCCCTGGGTGTTGAAGAAATCGAAGTGCACTGTCTTCGCGGCGTTGATCTCGTTCTGACTGAGATATGCGCTCGGAAGGAGCTCGAAGATGTCGAGACCGCGCGCGATTTCGGAGCTGACGATGTTGCCGTTGTACCAATACGCTGACCACGAGCCGCCCATCGCCATTCTGGTCGAGTCCACGGGACCACGATCGAAAAATGCGATCTCCCTCGGGTTCCTCGGATCGGTCCAATCGAAGACAGAGATGCCGCCTTGATACCAGGCCTGCACCATCACGTCGCGTCCCGGGATCGGAATCAGCGAGCCGTTGTGGGCAACGCAGTTCTCCTCCTTCGTTTGCGGAGCCGGCAGCTTGTAGTAGTTCTGGAACTGCATCCGCTCGGTCGCATGGTCCGCGGCGTCTTGAGACATCACAGGAGTGCCGTTTGCGTTGACGAGTGTGAAGATTGCGTCAGCTCCCCACTCACGTTTGTCAGTCGCGCGGCACTTGGGTTGTCCGCCGCCGCCCCACTCATCGGAGAAAAGGACTTTGGTGCCGTCGTTGTTGAACGTCGCCGAATGCCAGTAGGAGAAGTTCGAGTCGGCAACCGCGGCGACGCGTACCGGATGGGCTGGATCACGGATGTCCAGCAGGAATCCGTAACCTTCACACGCGCCGCCCGCCAGTCCAACGGCTGGATAAACGGTGATGTCGTGACACTGCGTCGGTCCGGGACGCGGGCCGCTTCCCGTCGTCTCGCCGGTTAGCTTGGCGATGATCCCCGGAAGCGCCGCGCGCAATGCCCCGCTGTCCGCCGCTGTGGGCGCACCGGTTCCACCGCGAGCCTTGACGATGCTGTCCAGCTGCGGGTTGAT
>CATPBN010000330.1 GCA_955652635.1 uncultured Gemmatimonadaceae bacterium | reverse complement strand
GGCTACGCGATCGTCAATGCCAGGCTCGTCTCGATCGCATCGATGGGCCTATCCGCCGCGGAGATCACGCTCGGCGTGCAGAATATCTTCAACCGCAGCTACGTGTCATCGGTCAATGTGAATGCGGCCGGCGGAAAGTTCTACGAGCCGGGCTCGCAACGCGCGGTTTACGTCGGCGTGAGTCTTACGGGTGCCGTGAAACGCGCGCGGTAGCGCAACAAAAAAGGGGAGCCGGTGGGCTCCCCTTTTTTGTCCGACTCGACCCTACTGTTTTCTCAGCGCTATGCTGCCATTCACGCTGCTCGCTCTGATGTCACGTCCGCCATTTCCGATGGTGCCGGACGCGTGGCGCGGGCCCCAGCGCCCCGAGAGAGTCATCGGGAAGTCGCTATCGATCCCTCCGTGGACGGTGTCGAATCGGAACGTTCCGTCGAATCCCGCTGGAACGTAAATCGAGACCGAGCCGTTGACCGTCTTGAACGTCATGTCGTCGTCACCCTGTAGCGACGACATCCGCGCATCCACGTTCCCGTTTACTGTTTCAGCCGTGACAGGACCCGTCGTGGTGGTCACATCGACGCCGCCGTTGACCGTCGCCGCCCTTACCGGACCAGCGGCGCTGTGAACTCTCACGCCACCGTTCACCGTGTTGGCTCTGACCTCGGCGCCGACATCCCGCACCGACACGGTGCCGTTCACGGAATGCGCGCCGACCCTTACGGATCGAGGCACCTGGACGGTGATCCTGACGTTGGAGTGGTTCTCATTGTTGCCATTGTTGTGAAACGACTGCACATCACCATCCTCACAGCGCGCGCTGTCGTTCCAGATGGCGCAGATCGTAACGTTGCCCCCAGCCTGGACGACTTCGTAATGGATGTCGTCCATCTCCCGACCATTTGATCGCTTCTCGGCGAGGAGATGAACCATGTTGTCCGGGCTCGGGGCGAAATCAACGGTTCCGTTGACGTTGAACACATTCATCCAGCGCCCCGCATCAACGCGGCCGTCCCAGTGCCACACATCGGTGTCGCGCCCGAAATGCTGCTGTGCGCCGAGCGCTGGCGCGGTGAGCAGAACGGCGACCGCCGCCAAAACTCTCGATCTATTCATCATTTCTCCGAGTGGCTGAGTCTGAACCGGTATTGATCACGATCTGTCCGCTAAAGGTGTTTGCAGTGACCCTCGCTCTTCCGTCACCGATCGTGAACTCCATGCGTCCTTCCCTTCTCAAGCTGCCCCGCTGGACGGTCACTGGGACATCCGTGCTGACGTCCCCGCTGAAGGTCTCGACGCTGAACTGAGCGCCTGAACCGCGTGGAATGTTGAGCCTGATCGTTCCCGAGTGTGCCTCGAAGTTGTATCGGCCCGACGGCTCGATACTACCCGTATACGTGATGTCGCCGCTGACGGTTTCCGAGCGCACGTCTTTCGACTGGATCCCTACAAGGCGAATCGTACCGCTCACCGAGCTCGCCTGGATGTTGCCGGACACGTTCTCCGCGTGAAGATCTCCGCTGACGGTCTCCGATCGCAGATTCCCGTTCACCTGAGAGGCGTGGACCGATCCTGACACAGCCTCAGCGCTGACCGCGCGCACCCCATCGGCCACATCGACGTCGCCACTCACGCTCGTCGCCTCAATTTCCCCCTGGGACCCCTTCGCGATTATGTCGCCCGATACCGCTTCCAGGATCAGTCGAGATCCGCGCGGAACCGAGACCACGTATTGGGCGTTACCAACGTCGTTGTGTCTGTGCCCCTTCCGGCCTTGGTTGTCGGAGTCTTCCACGCTCAGGCTCACACGCGATGAGTTCGCATCGAAGCGCAACCGGCCGCTCTCGATGGATGCAGAGACTTTTACATCGGGGCGGTCCCATCCGGTGACGCGGATTTTTCCGGAGACGAGCGAAAGATCCACAGCACCGCCGCGATCCAGCCTCACCGTAGTGTCTATCCGATTGAGGCCCCGGATCTGCACCCCTTGGTCGTCCTGGGCTTGGACAGAAAGCGGAAGGCCTATCATCACGAGCGCCGCGACGACGAGCGGGGAGATGTTGACTCGGTTTTTCATTTTATGTGCTTACCGGCAGCATTGCCGCCGTCCGTAGAAGCTCGACCTTCTTGTCGAGCGCATGTGTCAGCTGTTGGTTGAGCATCCGGCTCGCCGGATCTCTGGCAAGCGCCGCCCTGCTCTGGGCGATAGCAGCATCGATGATCTCGAGATTCTTCTGGATGACGGCGACAGTCGAGGAGTCGAGCTGAGTCTTTCTCTCCTTGACGATGAGCTGGAGCATCTCGATTTCTCTGCCGTACACTACGTCAGCCGCTGCGGGTCCGGGCCGATTCTGACTCGCCAGGGTCGCAGGGACGCCAGGCCGCGAAGTATCTGCCGGCTTCTGCGCGACGCCAGCGCCATCTGCCTGGCCAGGCGCATTCTGCACAACGCCAGGTGTGGAAGGGTTTGTTGCCCGCGCTTGCGACGGGGGAGTCCGTACGGCCGCCGGGGAATCGGCGCTCGGACGTAATGAGCGGGCTGTGACCAGGTAGGTGACCCCCGCAGTGCTTACGATCAGCGCAGTCGCGGCAATTCCCATCCACGCGGGAACTAGCCGCTTCTGCCGCTCAGGACGCGCTGCCAGTGGAATCACCGGAGCGGCTATCCGCGCTTCGATGCCGGACCAGAGATCGCGCGAAGGGACCAGATCGGGAAGCGACGCCGCTTCGTCCCGGATATTCTCGATGTCTCTCACCAGACCGGCGCAGCGAACGCACTCTCTCAGGTGCCGTTCGACCGAAGCGCGCAGCGATCCGTCCAGCGTTCCCTCGAGGTAGTCGGGGAGCGCGGCGTCAAATGCTTCGCAG
>CATPBN010000329.1 GCA_955652635.1 uncultured Gemmatimonadaceae bacterium | reverse complement strand
GGTCCGCAGTAGTCCAGTTCGGCGAGACGATGGTTCTCGCGGCAGTAACAGTCAGTGACACCGAAAGTCCCCTCCCGTTTTTCCCCCTCCTCGTAGAGTACAAGGACAAGGCCTACGCCGCGGGCAAGATCCCCGGCGGCTTCATCAAGCGCGAAGGCCGTCCCTCAGACCCGGAAATCCTCAAGGCGCGAATCATCGACAGGTCGATTCGCCCGCTCTTCCCCGAAGGGTTCAAGAACGAGGTCCAGGTCTTCATCTACGTAGTCTCAGCCGATCAGGAGAATGACGCCGACGTGATGGCGCTGGTCGCCGCGTCGTACGCGCTCAACTCGTCCAAGATTCCGTTCATGGGTCCGATCGCCGGCGTACGAGTCGGCCGCGTCCAGGAGAAGTGGATCTTGAACCCTACCTTCCAGCAGCTGCCTTACAGCGACATGGACATCGTCCTCGCCGCGTCGAAGGATTCGATCATGATGGTCGAGGGCGGCGCGCTCGAGGTAACCGAGGCCGATGCGCTCGAAGCGCTCACCGTCGGTCACCGCGGCGCACAAGAGCTGATCCAGATTCAGGAGGAACTGCTCAAGCAGGGTCGCGCTGAGAAAATGCAGTGGACCAAGGCGGAGATCGTTTCGCCGATCAAAGCCCGCGTCGACGAGCTGGTGAAAGGTCGCATCGTCGAAGCGATCAACCAGAAGGAAAAGCACACCCGCATCGAGGCCGTCGAGCTCGTGAAGAGGCAGGCAGTCGAACAGCTCCTCGTTGAGTTCCCGGAAAACTCGAAGGACATCAAGTCGCTCGTCGAGGAGACCGAGTATCACGCGCTCCGCTCGCAGGTGCTCGACACAAATAAACGAGTCGACGGCCGTGGCACCAAGGACGTTCGCCCGATCACCATCGACACCACAGTTCTGCCGCGCGCCCACGGCTCCGCACTCTTTACTCGCGGACAGACGCAGGCATTGGTCGCCGTCACGCTAGGCACCGCGAACGACGTGCAGCGCCTCGACAGTATCGACGACGCAGGCGAGACCACGAAGTCGTTCATGCTCCACTACAACTTCCCGCCGTTCTCGACCGGTGAAGTGAGACCGATGCGCGGCACCAGCCGCCGCGAGATCGGACACGGCAATCTGGCCGAGCGCGCGCTCCAGGGCGTGCTGCCGGCGTTCGAAGATTTCCCGTACACCATCCGCATCGTCTCCGACATTCTCGAATCGAACGGGTCATCGTCGATGGCGTCGGTTTGCGGCGGCTCGCTCGCGCTCTTTGACGCTGGTGTTCCGCTTCGCTCCGCCGTAGCCGGTGTGGCGATGGGGCTCATCAAGGAAGGCGAGAAGTACGCCGTCCTCACCGACATCCTCGGCACCGAGGATCACTTGGGCGACATGGACTTCAAGGTCGCGGGGACAGAGACCGGGATCACTTCGATCCAGATGGACATCAAGATCCAGGGACTCGATCTGAAGATCGTGAAGGAAGCTCTCGCGCAGGCGCGCGAAGGGCGTCTCCACATCCTCGGCGAAATGAGCAAGGCGTTGCCAGAGCCGAGGGCGGATCTCTCGCCGTACGCACCGCGCATCGTGACGATGAACATCAACCCCGAGAAGATCGGCGACCTCATCGGCCCGAAGGGCAAGACGATCCGCGGCATTCAGGACGAGACCGGAGCCGAGGTCACTGTCGACGACACTGGACTGGTGACGATTGCCGCAGTTGGTGGCGAGGCGATGGAGAGGGCGCGTCAGATGATCCAGGCGCTCACGGCCGAGCCGGTGATTGGCGAGACCTACGAAGGCACCGTCAAGAGCACGACGGCCTTCGGCGCTTTCGTCGAGATCATGCCGGGAACCGAGGGACTGGTTCACATCTCAGAGCTCAAGCACGGCCGCACCGAGAAGACCGAGGACGTCGTGAAGAAGGGAGACCGCGTAAAGGTCAAGCTTCTCGAGCGCGACGAGCGTGGACGGCTGCGTCTCTCGATGAAGGCACTCAGCGCCAGGCCCGAAGGCGACAGCCACGCGGGCGGGGGCGGGGCCGGGAGCGGGGACGCTGGCGGAGAAGGCACCGCGATGGCGGCAGTTGGCGCGTCGGGCGAACAGGCCGATGGCGGAGAGAACGGCGGGCGGTCGGAGCGCTCTTCGGAGCGTGGCGACAGACCGCGCCGTCCGCGCAGCGGGTCGCGTGGTGGCGGAGGGCGCTCGCGCGAGTGAGCGTCGTGACGCTGAGCGCGGGTTCTGATCTGCGCCGCACCGTTCTAACGAACGGACTGACCGTACTCTCGGAATCGATGCCGGGAGTACGGTCGGTCGCATTGGGGGCGTGGGTTCGCGCCGCCTCGTTGCACGAGAGCGCCGAGAAGATGGGCGTCTCTCACATGCTGGAGCACATGGTGTTCAAGGGAACTCAGACGAGGAGCGCCAAGGAGCTAGCGCTCGCGCTTGAAGTGCTCGGCGGCTCGCTTGACGCGTACACCTCGCGCGAACACACGTCGTACCAGGCGAAGGTACTGGACGAGCACCTTCCCCAGGCGGCCGACGTACTGGCGGATCTGATCTTCCGCCCAACTCTTCGTGGCTCCGACCTCGCGCTCGAGAAAAAAGTCGTGCTCGAGGAGATCAACACGGTGGATGACACCCCAGACGATCTCGTGTTCGAGCTGCACAACGCCCAGATGTGGGGGAATCACCCGTACGGCTACCAGATTCTCGGCACCCGGGAAACGGTTGGCGCGCTGGGCACTGCCGACCTTCGAGCTCTGCATTCGCGCGCCTATCATCCCGAGCAGATCGTGGTGGCCGCCGCAGGAAACGTCGAGCACGATGATCTTCTCGAGACACTGCAATCCACTGGCTGGGCCGACATTCCGCGCGGCGGATTGGCGCCGCTAAAATCTCCGGCTCCAATCGTGCAGACTCCCGCCGCCGTGCACTTCGAGCGCGAAACGGCCCAGACCCACATCGTCATCGGCAGCGAGGCCTTCGCGCACAGCGATCCACGTCGCTACGCGATGACCATGATCGGGATGCTCTTCGGTGGCGGAATGAGCTCGCGCCTGTTTCAGCGAATTCGTGAAGAGCTCGGCCTCGCCTACTCCGTCTACTCTTTCCAGTCATTCCACGAGGATGCGGGGATGCACGGTGTCTACGTAGGCACGACTCCGGACAGCGCGCCAGCAGCCGTCGACGCGATCAATGCCGAGCTGGAAAAACTCTCGGCAGAAGGCCTGAGCGACGACGACATCACGGCTGGAAAAAGTCAGCTGAAGGGACAGATTACGCTCTCCCTCGAGAGCCCGACATCGCGGATGTATCGCGCCGCCGGAACGGAGCTGTATGGAGAGCCGTACCGTACGCTGGACGAGCTCCTCGCCTTGATAGACGCAGTGGACTCCGAGACGGTGGCGAAGCTGTGCAAGACCTATTACGTACCTGGCCGACAGACTCTCGT
>CATPBN010000328.1 GCA_955652635.1 uncultured Gemmatimonadaceae bacterium | reverse complement strand
GGTCTCCGCGGCCCGAATGGGGCTGTCGGTAGCGTTGGTCGAGCCCTCGCACCACCTCGGCGGCATGACCACTGGCGGACTCAGCGCCACGGATCACGGCACACGGATCGTCATTGCTGGCTACGCGCTCGAGGTCTATCAGAGGATTGGCAGGAAGTACGGCATGCCACTGTGGTGGTATCCCGAGCCAAAGGTTGCCGAAGAAGTGTTGAACGAAATGGTTACGGAAGCAAAGACGGTTCGCGTATTCCTTGGACAACGTTTGCGCGAGCGCAAAGGAGTCGTAAAGAAAGGGACGCTGATCCAGGAAATCGTCACCGCCAAGGGTGATCGCCTTGGCGCCAAGCTGTTCCTCGATTCGAGCTACGAAGGTGATCTGATGGCGCAGGCCGGGGTCGCATACACGATCGGCAGGGAGAGCGAGGCGAAGTATGGCGAGAGCCTCGCCGGAGTCCGTCCGAAAAACAAGAATCATCAGTTCGATGTTCGCGTCGCATCGCGCGACCAAGGCGGACGATTACTCCCGGAGATCTCGCCGCGGCCTCGCGGAGAAATCGGTTCCGGGGACTCCCGCGTGCAGGCTTACAACTTCAGACTGATTCTCACGGACAACAGAAAGAACCAGACGCCCTTCACCAAACCGGCGTCGTACGATCCGCATCGCTACGAAGTGCTGCGCCGACTCATCGAAGCAGTCCGACGCGAGCGCGGCGCGCCACCCACGCTTGGAGAGCTGTTTCTCATTCGCGACGATCTGCCCTGGTTCAAGGCAGATTTCAATAATCGCGGTCCCTTCTCCACCGACTATATCGGGCACAGCTTCGCGTACGCCGACGGATCGTACGCGCAGCGCGCCATCATCTGGCGAGATCACGTGAGCTACACGAAGGGTCTCCTCTTCTATGTGGCCAACGACCAGCATGTGCCGCGCGTTCTCCGCGACGAGATGAACAAGTGGGGTCTGGCCAGAGACGAATTTGTCGACAATGGCAACTGGCCCTACCAGCTGTACATCCGCGACGGCAGGCGGATGGTCGGAGATTTCATCATGAAGCAGCGGGACATCCAGACCGACCTCACCAAGCCCGACGCGATCGCGATGGGCAGCTACAACAGCGACAGCCACAATGTGCAACGTTTCGAACAGCGTGACCGGAGCGTGCAGAATGAGGGCAACATGGAAGTACCGGTCGAGCCATATCAGATACCGTATCGAGTAATGCTGCCCAGCCGGACGCAGGCAACGAACCTTCTGGTGCCGGTATGCTTGTCCGCTAGCCATGTCACTTACTCGACGCTTCGAATGGAGCCGCAGTACATGATGATCGGCCAGGCGGCCGGGGTCGCGGCGGCGCTGGCAATCAGTGCGGACGTGCCGCCCCAGGATATAGACGTGACGGCACTACGTCGGATCCTCAAGGGCGAGGGCATGGTCGATCAGTACGATTCGACAGTCGCCCCTGTGGTGCCGAGTTTCTCTCCCATCAAGTAGTTCGTAAAGAGCGCTACGTCGCGTCCAGCACCGTACTTCCGTCTTTAGCGCGCGTCACTCCCGGACTGAACGGTCCGAGGTCCTTCCGCCGCCACCACGAACCCGTCTGTTGCTTAGCTACCAGGTCGGTGAACCAGTACTCCCACAACACCGTCCGCGCCATCGATGGCGGCCTACCATGAAATGGATCCGCTCTGAATAACTCGAGCACGCTCGGACTTCCCTCGAGCAATCGCTCTTCCGTGAGTACGACCCACGGCGATCTACCCCACGGCTCGAGCGATGCAAACCACAGATTCCAGTCGAACCTCGGTTGGTAAGGCCCATAGAAGCCCGGCCGTTCCTTCGGGTCCTGAGGCTTGTATCGGAATGGATACGCGACCCAGGACCTTCCGTCGTTGCTTCCCTGGAACTCGATCTCGTATCGTGCCGGAGTCATGATCGCGAACAATCCGTAAGCGTTCGCGATACGAAACGGCCGCAGCAGTCGATTGGGGAGAACGAGGAACGAATCCGATCCGTCAAAGAGAAACGCAACGATCGTCGTGTACAATGCGACGCCGAGGACAACCGTCTCGGAGCGCCGATAAATGCGGAAGCGCGCCGTATTCTCCCGCGGCACGGATGAGGCGAATGGAAATCGCGCGCCGGCCAGCGCGCGGTCGTCCAGCAGCAGCACGCCAAGTGCGAGCACGATATAGTTGAGAAAGCCGTAGTTGGCTGTCGCGATGATTCCGATCTGAAGTGCCGTGACGAACACGAAGCACGCAACACGAAATCGTCGTGGAAGGAATACCGCCCAGATGAGAACCAACTCTGCGCCGAGGGTTATGATCACCGTTCCGGCATGGTACCAGTGCGGAAGCTGTTCGACGTACCACCCCATCCATGACGGCAGCGGAGCGTTCTGGTAGTAGTCGTCCATGGCAGTGAAGTTGCGCCAATGGACGTCTCCGCTAAGCAACTTGACGATGCCCGACTCGAAATAGATCCGGAACCATTCCCAACGCAACATGAACAGGCTTAGGCGCGATGGCGGTTCTGTCGGTCCAAGCCCTGGACGCACTCCGCCAGGGGCGAAGAAGATCGAGAGGAAGCCGGCCTCTAGCAGCATCCCATCCGACTGATACGACGAGAAGTCCTGAAGCGCGCCGATGCACGAGAGAAAAAGAATCGTGCACAACGCAGCCATCATGCGGGGCCAAACGTTCAGCACGAGCAGAGCGGACGCGATCAGCCCGGCAGCGACTATGAGAGTGAGCGCACGGTCGCTGGAATTGATCCACAGCAGGGTTGGCGCGAACCAGATTCGCGCGACAGGGCCGAACGCAGCCGAGATTCGATCCAGATAAAGCCCAGCAGGGAGAATTCCGCCCTCTCCGATCAGCCCATCGATCTGGAATGCGAGGGCGTAAAACGCTGAGAAGAAGATCAGCCCGAGCGCGCGGAGGAAAAACCAGCGTGGCCAGAGGTAGCCCTCGGCCGATTCATTGGCGATGGAGACAGCACCCAGCGTTGCCAGAAGTGGCGCGGCCAGAGGCTTAGAAGGCCGGCATCTGCTCGTCGGCCGTCGGACCGTAAATCGAAGGAACGGGAACGTCCACCAATCGCAGATACACGGTGAGCTGGCCACGGTGGTGGACCAGATGATTGATGTGCTGCCTGACCACAGGTCCGCGTGGCAGGGAGAAGATC
>CATPBN010000327.1 GCA_955652635.1 uncultured Gemmatimonadaceae bacterium | reverse complement strand
GTATACCAGGGCCGCGGACCTTCCACCCGTATGGGGAACGTTGCCGGCTATCGCTCGGCGTGGATCGGCGCAGAAGCATACAGGCGCAGGTGGGACAAGTGGAACGCGGATCACAAGGGTGATCCACCACAGCGGGATCTCGGGAACGAGACGTTGGCGGAGGTCCTGCGCGGAAACATGCTCGTTCACAACCACTGTTATCGCGCGGACGAAATGGCGCAGATGATCGACATCGCGCACGAGTTCGGCTACAAGATCCGCTCGTTCCACCACGGCGTCGAAGCCTACAAGATCGCGGACCTGTTGGCGAAGGAGGGTATTAGCGCCTCACTCTGGGCCGATTGGGGAAGCTTCAAGATGGAAGCGCTCGACGCCGTCAAGGGGAACATGGCGCTTGTCGACCACGCGGGGGCGCGAGTGATCGTGCACTCCGATGATCCATCGGGATCGCAGCGACTGAATCAGGAAGCCGCGAAGGCGATGGCCGCCGGCGCGGAGATCGGACTCCCCGTCAGCGAGGACCAGGCGATCAAGTGGCTCACCATCAATCCGGCCTGGGCGCTCGGCCTCGACGACAAGATTGGCTCACTCGAGCCCGGCAAGAACGCTGACGTCGTACTCTGGTCGGGCGATCCCTTCAGCGTGTACACTCGCGTGGAGAAGGTCTGGGTCGACGGCGCGATGCTATACGATCGGTCCGATCCGTCGGAGTATTGGCGCACCGACTTCGAGCTCGGCTTCGTGCCGTTCAACCGGAACTAACCGATGAGATCACTCATTTTTCGATTCGTCATTTTGCTCGCGCCTGCAATCGTGATTGTCAGTCCCGCCAGAGCTCAGACGACCGCGATTACAGGCGGCAAGGTTTACCCGGTGAGCGGGCCGCCCATCGAAGGGGGCACCGTCGTAATCGTGAACGGCAAGATCGCGGCGGTCGGGAGGAACGTGGCGATTCCCGCCGGCGCGCAACGCATCGACGCGACTGGCAAGCTCGTCACGCCAGGATTCGTGAACTCCTCGACTCAGCTCGGAGTGCAGGAAGTTGCGCAAGTGAGCGACACGCGCGACATGTCAGCGCGCGGCAAGGACAACATTGCGGCAGCGTTCACGGTGTGGGACGGACTCAATCCGAACTCCGTGATGATGGCACCCGCGCGCAAGGAAGGAATCACGAGCTTCATCGTGATGCCGACCGGCGGATTGGTTGCGGGTCAAGCCGCGCTATTGGATGTCGTTCCCGGAACGACTACCGACATGATCATCAGGGCTCCCGTCGCGATGATCGCAGAGGTCGGTGATCCGCAGCAAGCCGGTGTCAACTCTCGCGGCGAGCTTATAGTCAAGCTGCGCGAGCTGCTGGATGACACGAGGTTCTTCCAAACGCACAGGGATGCATTCGATCGAGCGCAGACGAGACCCTTCGTGGCGAGCCGCCTGGATCTGCAGGCGATGATTCCTGTCATCCAGGGCAAGCTTCCACTGGTGGTCTTCGTCGATCGAGCCTCGGACATCGACGCGGCAATGAGGATCGCGCGCGAGTTCAACGTGAAGTTGATGATCGGTAGCGGAGCGGAAGGATGGATGATGGCCGATCGACTGGCGGCAGCTCGGATCCCGGTTCTGACCGGGGCCATGAACAACATTCCGGGCGGATTCGCCGCGCTGGGACAGCGCCAGGAAAATGCGGCGCTCCTGAGGAAGGCCGGCGTGCAGGTCGCGCTCATCGGCAACGCGGGCGGCGGCGATGAGGAAGCATTCAATGTTCGGAACCTGAAGCAGGAGGCGGGAAACGCAGTTGCCTACGGAATGACGTGGGACGACGCGTTGCGCGCGGTGACGCTCGCGCCGGCGGAGATCTTTGGCGTCGCAGATCGCGTCGGCTCACTTGAGCCGGGCCGCGAAGGCAATGTGGTGGTATGGAGCGGGGATCCGTTTGAATTCGCGACAAGAGTGGAGCACGTGTTCGTCCGCGGGCACGAGTACAACGACAAGACTCGGCAAGATCTCCTAATGGAGCGCTACAAGAGCCTGCCGAACACCCACAATAGCCCGCCGCAGTAAGCGCGCGAGATCTACGAATTAAAAAAGGCTCCCGGATTCCGGGAGCCTTTTCTTTCGACGTTCACTCGGGGCTGGCTGATCGGTTCCCTAGCTCGCCGAAGTCGGAGAGTCCTCGCTCGGGGAGGACGATGCGCGCGAAGCCGCCGACTGCTGGCGTCTCAGCTCGATTTCCGCTTCGAGTCGCGCCGCCTCGGTGTCGTGGGTCTCGAGTGTCGCGCTCAAGCGGTCGAAGGTCGCGGCGTCCAGGTCCCGTCCGCTCATTTTGGCGCGATAGACCGCGTAGCCGAGCGATTGCGCTGCCTTGTCGGCAAGTTGTCGAGTGCGAAACGCTTCGAGTCGCGTCTTACCGTCGTCAAAGGCGTCCTGTGCAGCCTTTCCGGCGCGGTCGAGCTCCTGTTTCAGTCTATCGAGTAATGGCATCGTTATCTCGCGTAAGAGGTAGCCTCTCTAATCTTACGCAAATTCACAGCCCGTTGTTTCGCAACAAAAAGCCCCACTCGGGGCTCTTCGTTCAGTCGGTTCCGATTACGCCGCCGTTTCGGCGGCCGGGTAAACGCTCACCTTGTAGCGCGTCTTGCTCTTGTGCTCGAACTTGACGACACCGTCGATCAGGGAGTAGATCGTGAAATCGGTCCCGAGGCCGACGTTGCGGCCGGGGTGCCACTTGGTCCCGCATTGGCGGACGATGATGTTGCCGGCAACCACCTTCTCGCCGCCGAACTTCTTCACGCCCCGGTACTGCGGATTGCTGTCGCGCCCGTTGCGCGATGAGCCTACGCCTTTCTTATGTGCCATTACTTCTCTCCCCCGCCCCCGCTCTTCTTGCCGAAGGCGATATCCTTGATGCGGACCTCGGTGAACTTCTGCCGATGGCCCTGCTTTTTTGCGTAGTTCTTGCGGCGCTTCATCTTGAAGACGACGATCTTGTCGCCCTTTCCCTGCTTGACGATCTCGGCCGTGACGTGAGCGCCCTTGAGCCCTGGCGCACCAACGTGCGTCTTGTCGCCGTCGGAGCCGAGGATAACGTCGTCGAACGTGATCTTGGCTCCGGCCTCGCCCGGCAGAGTCGGAATTCTGATCGTTTTACCAGCTTCGGCGCGGTACTGTTTCCCGCCCGTTCTAATGATCGCGTAAGTCATAGAGATTGTTGCTGTTAGGTGGTACGATGCAGCCTCAAAAGTTAAACGGCGCCATCGCCCAGGTCAACTAGTGGTTTAGCCGTTTGTCAACGGCCATAAGAAAGGGGTAACCTTTTACCAGTTGGGGTGTCTTGTTAGTACACGATTAAGGCAGGGCTTATCGCCATACTTGACGCCTGCCTAAACTGGTAATAAGTTGCCAGAATTGAACGTTTCTCAGGCTTAGGAGGTTTCATGAATACGGGCGCCTTTCCAGCGGTTCACGCCCCGATTCGACGTAGGCGGTCTTCCGCCGCCCACCCACTTAAAAAGCTCACGGTTCAATTGAGCGAGTCGGTTGTGGATGCAATCAAGGCTCTTGTTAGCATCGGCGAAGTTCCGAGTACTAGTGTGTTCGTGGAAAACGCTGTTCGAGCAGGGTTACGCGAACGGCGCCGGACAAAGATTTACGCCGCATACGAGGAAGCCGCCAACGATCCCGCTTTCATCGCAGACGTGAACGCAGATATGCGTGCGTTCGACAATACTCTTCGGGACGGATTCGCCGGCTGATAGTGCCCTACTCCGGAGCCGTTCGGCGGTGGGACATCTATTTGGCCGACCTTGATCCAAGCGTGGGGAGCGAACAGGGCGGCGAAAAACGTCCCGTTATCGTCATTTCGAATGACGGGGTTAATGCTACCCTAAATGTTATCACCGTCGTATCGCTCACAAAGATCGAGAGCAAGAAGCGAAGGGTTTATCCTTTCGAGGTCGAGATACCTAAGAAGGTGCTCGGAACGGACTACGACAGCATCGTCATGCCGCAACAGATCCGGTCAATCTCAAAGATGCGGCTGCTAAAGCGAATAAGCAGACTCGACGACGAGGCGTACCGCCGTCAAATAGAGAATCGGCTGCTGGAGCACCTAGACATAGCTTTCGAAGCCGATGAAGAACTGTAAATAGAAACCCGTGCAAAGTTTGCCCGGGTTTCTCGTTTACGCGATGTAAATAGGTCACTCGCGTATCCAACAATGGATCACTGTGTCACGATCTAAACACGCACACTACCTTTAGCCGTTCTTAAGCGATCGCGTACTGCTGGGTCACGTCCCTGCCCTGCGCCTTGACCACGAGCTTGAACTCATCGGGCTTGAGCAGCGGATCGTCCCGGAACTCGAGCGAAAAGTTCGCCGCCTTCTGTAGCTTCTGCGCCAGATCGCGCTCCTGCTCGAGAACGTACATCGCGACATCCGGGTGCAGCTTGATGAGAAGGTTGTCGCGGCGGCCCTCGACCGCCATGCGCTTTACTGAGCGCTCCATGCGACGGACGATCGTCTCGGGTGTCAGCACTCGTCCAGTTCCGTTACAGGTGGGGCAGGCTTCTGTCGAGGACTGGTAGTGGCTCTGCCGAACTCGCTGACGCGTCATTTCGATCAGTCCGAGGTCGCTCACGGCAAACGCCTTGGTGCGGGAGCGATCGCGCGAGAGGTGCTGTCTCAGCTCCTGGAGCACCCGTTCCCGGTTTGCCTTGGTCTCCATGTCGATGAAATCACAGACGATGATGCCGCCCACATCGCGCAGACGTAGCTGACGAGCCACTTCCTGCGCGGCCTCCATATTCGTTCGGAGAACGGTTTTCTCCGGGTCCTTCTTTCCCGTGTAGCGCCCCGAGTTCACATCGATGGAGACCAGGGCTTCCGTCGGCTCGATGATCAGGTAGCCGCCCGAAGGCAGGTCGCAGCGACGCTTGAAGATGTCGCGGATCTCAGACTCGATTCCCGCGGTGTCGAACAGGGGAACCTGAGCTTCGTGCAGCTTGACGCGCGCAATGAGATCCGGCGCGATGTCTTTCAGGTACCCGACGATCTCGTTGTAGACCTGCTTCGAGTCCACCGTCAGGCTGTCCACCTTGTCGCTGAAAATGTCGCGCACGAGCCCACGGGTGAGACCGCTCTCGCGATTGACCACCGACGGCGCCTTCTGGAAGTGCATCTTCCTTTTGATCTTCTTCCATTGCGCCATGAGACTGTTCAGCTCGCGCTGGAGCATCTCTGGCGTCACGTCTTCGCTGACGGTCCGAACGATCACGCCGCCTGACTTCTCTGGCAGAATGTTCTGGACCTGTTCCTTGAGGCGGCCGCGTTCGGCGGAGGATCCGATTTTTCTGCTGACGCCGACCTTGGAAGAATCGGGGATGTAGACCAGGAAGCGCCCGGCCAGAGATATCTGCGCGGTTACGCGGGGACCCTTGGTGGAGATCGGCTCCTTGGAGATCTGAACGAGAATCTCCTGTCCGCGCTTGAGCGCCTCCTGAATGGGCGGGGCCTTGGCGCGTCGCCCGTTGCCGTTATTGCCATTGCCGTTGCCATTCTTCTTTTCGGTCGGCTCGTCACCCTCGTCGTCATCGTCGTCGTCGTCTTCCGCTTCATCGGCGGACTGACGAACAAGATCGGAGGCGTGGAGGAAGGCACTCTTCTCGGTGCCTATGTCGACGAATGCGGCCTGGATGCCGGGGAGTACGGCATCGACGCGGCCAAGATAAATGTCTCCGACCATGCGTCGGTTGTCTGGACGGTCCGCGAGAAGCTCAACGAGCTTCCCGTCCTCCAGAATCGCGATCCGCGTTTCACGCGGAGCCGCGTTGATGAGGATTTCTCTTTTCATTGTCGCCGTCTCATCCCTATGCTCGGCGACTCGACGAGCAAAGCAGAGGACGGTCCAAAAAAGTCCGCGCGGTCGTGCTACAGGGCCGCGTTATGAATTACCTGTGTACTTCACCTTCGGCGCTCCCGCTCCATGTTTTCGGGACCCGCGAGTCGCGCGGGATCCCCATGCATTGGGAACCACAGTCAGTGCCACCAATTTACCGCCAAACCGAGCGTTTCCGCAACAGCGACAACAACTTACGAGCGCGGATTCAAGTCGATCGCGCCGGCAGGTATGTGACGCCCGGGTTCAGATTCAGGTCACGGTTCTATAGATGAGCCAGGCCATAACAAGAAGAAAGGTAAGACCCGCCTTCCACTCGCCGTGCTTCATGTAGAGCTCGAGGCTGAACCCACCTTCGTCGGAGTCTGGATGTGTAGCCTTCCACGGTGTCGGCCTCGGAACAAAGGCCGGCACGTTCGCCGCATACGCGTGGTAAGTGTCCGGAAACCTGCCGGCGATGTTTTTTTTTTTTATTTTTATGGTGTGCTCGTAGATCAACACAAAGAAAGCGACGACGAGCAGTAGCAGCGCCCAGTGCTCCGCG